>DATCTM010000046.1:0-37194 GCA_036567945.1 Vicingaceae bacterium | reverse complement strand
TTCCAGGAGTAACACTCATAGTTGTTCCACTACCTAATAATACACCACCTTCATACCAATTATAGTTATATCCCACTCCAGATCCACCTGTAGCACTAGCATCTAAAGTTGTGCTAAAACCTTCACATACAGTATCAGTATATTGAGTTGAAGACCCTGTTATGTTTGGAAATAATGAGATACATACTTCTTGTGTATCGGATATACAACCATTAATATCGGTTGCAAAAACCTCATAACAACTAGGCGAAATAATTGGATTTACATTATGAGGTCCGTTACCTGGTATATTTGTGTTAGTAGTATTGTCTGTCCATGTAAGTGTGTGTGCACCTGTACCACCAATAGATGTTGCACTAATTTGTTTAGTACCATCAATACAAATGGTATCATCAGCAGTAATATTATCAACAAACATTTGGTCTGGTTCATAAATATAAATAGTTGTATCAGTTGTACATCCACTTGTATCTGTAGAGGTTATAATATAAGTTCCAGCAGGTAAGTTCTCTAGAGAATCACTACCAGCAGTCATATTTGGAGTGGTTTGTAATATAGTATTAGTAGCACTATCAGTATAAGTAATAGTTTGTACTTCACTACCAACTACCCAAACTGGAGTAACCACTATTTTACCATCAGTATCACCATAACAAGTGTTATCTGTAGTAGTAATTTGTGGTATTTCACAACATTGAACAGTTATGGTAATGGAATCAGTATCTATACAACCTCCATTAATATTAGTTACTGTAACATAATAAGTTGTAGGTAAAGTAGGTGATAAAGTAGGGTTTTGTAATGTAGTATCATTTATACCAAAATTAGGAGTCCATTCATACGTAAAGTCATTTGGATCTGGGGTGGTTGGACACCAATTGAATCTAGTAATAGGTCTATTAGTTGAGGTAGTAGGAGTACCAGTGTAAGGACATGCTGCGGTTCCATCACTTCTATAGTATATAGTTGATGTAAATGCTGTAGTTGTCCATGGAGTTATAGAGTTATTGGTAAAACTAGTTGCTAAATTATTATAACAAATTTCAACTACTATGTTTGATGTTCCATCCCATTCATAAGCAATATCTAGTGGATGAGTATTCCACCCTACAGTTACCATATGGTTTACAGGGTTTAAAACCTGTGTTAATCCAGTTTCCCATGTAGTTAAATTAGTTAATTGTGTACATTTCATAGAAATTTGGAAGCTATTGTAAACGTTTGTACCATTTATTTGGGTTACTTGCCAAGCAATTTCATTTATTTTTCCACCCATAAAACCCATTGCATTTAGCTCGGCAGCAGTAAATAAAAATTGATGTTTGGCATTTCTGTACCAGTTACCATAAGGGGCAGGGTAAGATGTAGAAGAATTAGCACCAGTTTGTGTACCTACAGAAATTTGAGTGGCTGGAGAAGAGCATGCATTAGTTATACTTGGTCCACAAGTAGCAGGTATTCCGCCTCCTAAATCTAAGTCCACTAAAACAGTACTATCACACTCAATAGTAGAGTCGGGAGTTAAAATATTTATATTAGGAGCAACTACTGAAGCCACGGTAATAGTAATAGAATCTTTTTTAGTACATCCTCCAGGGTTGGTTACATCAACATAATAAGTATAAGTTCCAGGAACAGAAATATTAGCTTCTGGATTTGAAATAGTAGGATTATTTAAATAGTTTGTTGGATACCAATTATAAATATATCCTGGATTGGTAGGTTGCACATTTGCATTCAATTGAATTGGTTCAAATAAACAAGATGTAGTTGAACTTTGAGAAACCGTCATAGTAAAATCAGGAACAACGGTAACGGTTACTGTATCTTTATTATTACAGCCACCAGAAAGGTTACTTGTAACTTCATAAGTTGTAGTAACACTTGGAGTTGCAATAGGGTTTGAACAAGGATTACATGAAAAGTTAGTTCCCACAATAATTGGATCACCAGCTATGGAAGTCCAATTAAAGGTTTGTCCTCCATTAGCACTCAGTTGTGCAGATTGGCTTCCACATATTGTGGTGTCTTTAAGTGCAACAGTACTATTAATTACATCAATAACAATTACTTGAGAAGCAGAACCTACAATAGGACATGCTCCATCAATAACTGTCATGGTTCCATTTATAAAATTTGGAGAACCTGGAGGTACTGTCCAGCAAACGGTAATTGTTAAAGGATTAGTACCAACTAGTGTATAAGTTGCACCGGGTAAATTATTTAGAATACTAGAATTAGCAGTATCAATTGTTAGAACATCACTTGGGTTTGTATCTGTAAATGTCATTTCAAAACAAGCAGAAGCACCTTCGCAAATCGCTATAGAGTTAGGGCCTGTTGAATATGCATTACTACCAGGTAAAAGGGTGATTCCTCCTGCAGGAGCTGCAGGAGTTACGTTTGAACAGTTAATAACATAAAACTGATAATCGTGAACAACAGAACCTGTAAGGTTTCCATTAGCATCAAATGATTCAATTAAAAATGCAACAACAAAATTACCAGTTGTAGGTTGATTAAAAGTTACACAACCTGTAAGAGGGTCAAGTGTAAAGTTTTGTAAAGGTTGTTGAGTTGTATATGGTGAGTTAAAAGTTACGGGATTACCACTACTAGTAGGAGTAATCATAGAGTAATAAATACTGTCACCATCAGGATCCGTTGCGCCTAGACAATAGTTAACTGGTTGGCCTGCACAAACATAAGGAATTGGTGCTGCATTTACTGTTGGAGAACTGCCACAAACTTGTGTTTGAGAATTTATGGTAGTACAAAAATTCATGGAATTACTTGAATTTCCTGACACGTTGGTAGCATTGTCTCTACAACATAGGTTGAAACAAATAGACCAACTATCACAAGCAGCAGGAAAAGTAATTAAAGCCTCATAAGTGTACATTAAAACTCCTTGGACTCCTCCAGAAGGATTAGGAGGGCAATTACTTAATTGAGAGGCACAGGTTTGTGTTACATCTTCACGTACACCAACTTGATTAAAAGTTACAGAAGCAGGATTAGGTAACCCACAATTGTTAGTAATTGTGACATATGAGCTACTTTGAGTAGTAGGCAAAGTACTAGGACATTTAACAAACAATTCCATTGTGAGTAGATATTGATTTGGTGTACCAGTACAAGTATATGTTAAATTACCCCCAGGGATATGTGAGGCATAAGTATTAAAACCAAAAAGCAGTATTAATGTTAATACTGATAATAAATTTTTCATATTAGGTTTCATAAATTTCATGTTGTTAATCTTTAGAAATTCTGATATTATCATCATTTTCTTATTAAGATATGATTATCAAAATTACTAATTATTCAACTCAAAGACGTAACATTTTAGATTAAGTTGCCTTTTGCAGGTATGAAATTTAACAAAATGTTATAATAAAATTTATTAAAATCAAAAAACCCATTTAAACTAAATGGGTTTTTTGATTTTTTTAGTAGGGAAAAAAGTTATTAGTTCCTAAGGATAGTAATTGTACCTTTATGTAATTCTATGCTATCATCGTATTTTTTAATTTCTAATATGAAATAGTACGTTCCATCACTAACACCATCACCATCCCATTCATTTTTATAATTTTCTTTTTCATAAATTTTGTTTCCCCATCTATTAAAAACTTGTAAGTTGTTATTAAAGAACTCTAAATTTTTGAACATTAATAAGTCATTATGACCATCACCATTTGGAGTAAATATATTGGGGATTATAATATCTGAAAGAATAAGATACTCTATGCTTACATTGTCTTGACACCCATTATTAGAAATAATTGATAAACTAACATTCATAAACCCTTGTGTAGTATAAACATGTGTTGGATTTTGAATAGAACTACCGTTTCCATCACCAAAATTCCATTGCCAACTTATAGGGTTTCCTGATGATAAATCGGTAAATGTAATTGGCATACCTGGTTGACCTTGAGTTGCGGGATCAATAGAGAAGGCTGCTGTTGGTACAGGATAGCTATGAACAGTTGCATAAGCGGTATCTTGGCAACCCAAGTTATCCGTAACAATAACACTAACATTTCCTGCTGTTGAACTTGTGGTTGAATTAGTATCGTTGTTAAACCATTGATAGCTGGTAAAGCTTGGTGTTACACTTAATGTTGTATAATTTCCTGGACATACAGTATCATTACCAACTATTGTAGCTTCAGGGTCTGAATTAGTTACTGTTATTGAAGGAGAAGTTCCTGTACAGCCATTAGTGTCAGTTACGGTTACGGTATATGTACCGATACCTACATTTACATTTGCTGTAGTATCACCATTACTCCATGTATATGAAGAGTAATTTCCGGAAACTCCTAATGTAGTATTATCATTATTACAATAAAAGTTATTTCCAGTAATTGTTGGTGTAGGAGCTGGAGCTTGTGAAACAACAAACGTATCGGTTAAAGTACATACTAATGTATCTACGGATAAAATATAAGTGCCAGGATTAAATATTGTAGCGGTTTGACCTACACAACAAGCCGGGGTCCATGTGTAATTTGTATAACCGGAACCAGCATTTACAGTTACAAATGAACCTGGACAAATAAGTGCATCAGGAATCTTTGGGCCAGTTGCATTTAATACAGTAATTGTTACGGTATCTGTATAATTACAGATACCAGGTACTGTATCACTACTAACAACATAGGTAGTAGTTTGACTAGGAGTAATGACTGGATTTGCACAAGAGTCACAAGTTATATTTGTTCCGACTTGTATCGGATCACCTGCAATTGATGTCCAAACAGGATTGGTAGCATTGGCTACCTGTAATTGGTAAGTGTTTCCAGTACAAATAGTTTGATCTTGTCCGGCATAAACTCCTGTTCCAATGTTAAAGGTAACAGAAAAAGAAGTTTGTCCTGAAATCGGACAGAATTGATCTCTTGCAATAAAGTTTACAATAGAGCCTGAAAATCCTCCTGTAGCTAACCAACAAAAGGTACCTGTCACTGGGTTGCTGCCAGTTTGCGTAAAAGTGGCGCCCGGAAGAATTGTAGTTCCATTAGTGGTTATAAACAAAGAGTCATTAACGTCAGAATCATTAAATACAACATCAAAACACACATTGTCTCCTATACATAAATCAATAGTGTTGTTATTAACATTTGCAGAGCCTGAAACATTTGTTATAACAGGTGGTGGTGTGGGGGCTTGATTTGCACAACTTAGTACAATAACCTGAAAATCATGATTAACATATCCGGTCATGTTACCAAAAGCATCAAAGGATTGAATTTGAATATTTACTACAAAGTTACCTGTTGTTGGTTGAGTAAAAGTTAAACAACCGGTGGTTGGGTCCCATGTAGAGTTTTGAAGTGGGCTATTAACAGAATATGGAGTTGGATGTGTAATAACTGCACCTGCTCCTCCTTGTGGAGCTACTAAAACATAGTATAAACTATCACCTTCAATATCTGAAGATGTAACACAATATGTAGAAGTTTGTCCAGCACAATAATAAGGAATAGGTTGAGCTGTTACTACAGAAGAGTTGTTGCATGGAGCTGTTACAGTGTTTAATTGAGATTGAACATAAACATTATTTCCCGAGCCACCATTTGTATTGGTAGATGCATCTCTACAACATAGGTCAAAATTTATCCCCCAAGAATTACAATTTGCAGGAAATGTTACAGTTGCTTGATAAGTGTACATCCATGTGCCTGGATTTGTTGAAGGACCTCCCGAACAACTACTTTGCTGTCCCGGACAAATTTGATTAATATCAACAGGCTGTCCTACTTGATTAAATGTAGGCACTATGGGATTGGTTAACCCACAGGTATTAGTTATAGTGAAATATGAAGCAGACATTGTCGCTGGATGCGTTCCTGGACAAGTTCTGAATAACGTTAATGTAAAAGTATATTGTAAAGGGTTGTTAGGATTACATGTCCATGTAATATTTGCCCCAGGAATATGAGATGCATAAGTATTGTTAGTTATAAAAAAAGCTGAAAATAAACTTAATATTAAAAGAATTTTTTTCATTTCTGTAGTTTTAGAGTTTTGTTATAATTTAACCAAAATTTATATTTTTAACAGAGACGCACTTTTTTTTGTAAAGGTTGCGTGTTTGTATAAATTTTTTAAGCTACAAAAATAACAGATAATTTTGTAGTAATAGACAAATTTTTAGATTAAGCAAAAGTAACGATTCTTTTTAAATTGAAAATTAACAACATAACAAACAAAAAATCCGGAGATACGCACGTACCTCCGGATTTTTTTATATTAAAATAATTTAACTTAATTAACCGCATTTTGAATGTCCACAACTTTTGCAGTTTAAACATCCTTCTTCATAAACTAAAGAAGGTTCTTTACAGCTTGGACAAGTGTTTTCTGCTGGTTTTGTTCCATCTGGAATGAATTTTTTAAGTGATCTAACTACTCCTTTTTTCCAAGTGTTTAAGGTCTCTTCACTTAAGTGTAAATTATCAACCATATCAACCACAAAGCTTAATGGCATTCCGTGACGTAATACACCAGAAATTAATTTAGCATAGTTCCAGTATTCTTCATTAAATGTTCTCGATAGCCCTTCAATAGTGGTTTTGTAACCGTGGCTATCTTCATATTGGAAATCGTATCTGGTTTTACCATCTTCAGATTTGCTTTTTATTACCCATCCTTTTTTCACTTGAGATAAAATAGAGAATGATTCTCTAGCGGCTCCAGTAAAAATTTCATAAGGTCTTCCATCTAATAAACCAATTACAGCAATCCATTTTTCGTTTTCGTTATTAAATTGAATAATTTCTGCTTCTAATTTATCTGGACGTTTTGGAGCATTAGTTTCTAAAAATTGATTGATGATTTCTTCTTTTTCTGTTTTTTTGTCATTTGAAACCAATACACCACTTCTAGAACCATCTCTGTAAACGGTAATTCCTTTACAACCACTTTCCCAACCTGTTAAATAAATCTGGCTTACCATGTCTTCTGGCACATCGTTAGGAACATTTACAGTTACACTAATAGAGTGGTCTATCCATTTTTGAACAGCTCCTTGTAAACGAACTTTTTCAACCCAATCTACATCATTAGCTGTAGCTCCGTGGTAAGGAGATTTAGCAATAATTTTGTTCAGCTCTTCTTCTTCCATTTTAGATACTTCATCAGCATCATAACCGTTTACTTCTAACCAAGTAACAAATTTGTGGTGAAAAACATGGAATTCTTCCCAAGAATCGCCTACTTCATCAACAAAGTCAACTTTAACTTTTTTATCGTTAGGATTTACTTTTCTTCTTCTTTTGTAAGAAACCATAAATACAGGTTCAATTCCTGAAGATGTTTGTGTCATTAAACTTGTTGTTCCTGTTGGAGCTATAGTTAATAAAGCAATATTTCTTCTTCCGAATTTAATCATATCATTATAAAGAGTGGGGTCTGCATCTTTAATTCGATTAATCATAGGATTTTTTTCCTCTCTAATGCTGTCATAAATAGGGAAAGCACCTCTTTCTTTTGCCATTTCAACTGAAGCACGGTAAGCTGATAATGCAAATTTTTTGTGTACATCAGTAGAAAATTCTGTAGCTTCTTTTGTGCCGTATTTTAATCCTAAAGCGGC
The DNA here is from genome assembly GCA_036567945.1 of Vicingaceae bacterium. Taxonomy (GTDB): domain Bacteria; phylum Bacteroidota; class Bacteroidia; order Flavobacteriales_E; family Vicingaceae; genus BRH-c54. The sequence goes on along the minus strand of DATCTM010000046.1, from coordinate 29,585 downwards.
TAACATATCTCCTTCGGCAGTAATACCAACACCTGTTCTCCTTCCTTGAATAGATTTGGTTTTAATTTTTTGCCAAAGGTTTAATTCTGTTCTTTTTACTTCAGGACTTTCAGGGTCAGCTTCAATTTTCTCAATTATTCTATTAACTTTCTCAATTTCTAAATCAACAATATCATCCATTATGCGTTGTGCAATTTGTGTATGTTTATTGAATTTTTCGTAGTTAAAAGTTGCCTGTTCTGTAAATGGATTTTCTACATAACTATATAAATTAACTGCTAATAATCTACAGCTATCATAAGGACATAATGGAATTTCTCCACATGGGTTAGTAGAAACGGTTCTAAAACCTAAGTCAGCATAACTATCAGGAATAGATTCGTTAATTACCGTATCCCAAAATAAAATTCCTGGTTCTGCAGATTTCCATGCATTATGTATGATTTTATCCCATACTTCTTTTGCATTTATTGTTTTTGTATATAAAGGATTGTCTGAATGAATTGGATATTGTTGTTTGTATTCTGAGTTGCTTTTTACAGCTCTCATAAATTCATCATCTATTCTAACAGAAACATTTGCTCCAGTTACTTTAGTTCCATCCATTTTTGCATCAATAAAATGTTGCGCATCCGGATGTTTAATGGATATAGAAAGCATTAAAGCACCTCTTCTACCATCTTGAGCTACCTCTCTAGTAGAATTAGAATATCTTTCCATAAAAGGAACAACTCCTGTAGATGTTAATGCACTGTTTTTAACAGGGCTTCCTTTTGGACGAATGTGAGATAAATCATGGCCAACGCCACCTCTTCTTTTCATTAATTGAACTTGTTCTTCATCAATTTTCATAACACCACCATACGAATCAGAATTTCCTTCGTTACCAATAACAAAACAGTTAGATAATGAACCTATTTGAAAGTCATTCCCAATACCTGTCATTGGACCACCTTGAGGAACGATGTACTTAAACCCCTTTAAAACATCATAAATCTCATCTTCTGTATAAGGATTAGCGTACTTGCTTTCTATACGAGCAATTTCTTTTGCTAACCTTCTATGCATTTGATCCGGATTCGACTCATATATATTACCTTCAGAATCTTTTAAGGCATATTTGTTAAGCCACACATTAGCTGCTAACTCATCACCATTAAAATATTTTGCTGCATCAGCTAATGCTTCCTCGTGTGAATAGGTCTTCATACCGTTTTCTTCATTTTTTTCGATTTCTTGAACTAAAATTTCATCGTTTGTTTTTGTAGTTTCATCTACATTAATTACTGTTTTCTCCATTCTGATAAGGGGTTTTAAGGGTTATTAAATTCATGCATTTTTCATCAAAAAACGCTTGTGCAATTTAGAAAGAGTATTGGCATTTTTTAGCATCTTTTGGAGCATTTTTTTATCAACACTAAGATAAGTTTTAATCTGTGGGGACTTTAACTTGTTTTTGTATTTTTTATTAACAACTGCATCTTAATAGCGGAATTTTTTATATATGAATTTTAGTAATTAACAGACAAAATATTGATGTTTAACGATGAATACTGATATAGCAAGAGGAATTAGTAATAGAAAATAATTTTTATCTATTCCGAAAAACCTAATTTTGATTTTTATATATCATATTTTGCTATTATAAAATTGCATAAACCATTTCTTCAATGAAAAAATTTGACATTCCTATATATTATAAAAGCTCATTTATTTCTGCTATAAAAAATTTACGTAAAGATGCCGACCCTCGAAAAAAAGATTTTTCTCCTACCTTATTAGACTTTGGTTCGGTGCAGTTTCTTATTGCTCGTCATTTTGGTTTTTGTTATGGAGTAGAAAATGCTATTGAAATTGCCTATAAAGCAGTAGATGAAAACCCTGGGAAAAGAATTTTTTTATTGAGCCAGATGATTCATAACCCTATAGTAAACCAAGATTTACAAGAAAAAGGCATTCAGTTTATTATGGATACGGAAGGCAATCAATTAGTAGAGTGGGAAGCACTTAATAGTAATGATATTATTCTTATTCCTGCTTTTGGAACTACGATAGAGATTGAAGCAAAAATTAATGCCATTGGATTACAAACTGAAAAATACAATACTACTTGTCCTTTTGTGGAGAAGGTTTGGAAACAATCAGAAAAATTAGGTAAAACCAATCATACTATTATTATACACGGAAAACATAAGCACGAAGAAACGAGAGCTACTTTTTCGCATAGCTACCAAAATGCTCCTTCTATTATTATTAAGGATATGAATGATGCAGTATTTATTGCTAAGGTAATTTTAGGAGAAATACCTGCTGCCGATTTTTATGAAAAGTTTAAAGGAAGACTTTCTGAAGGTTTTGATGTAGAAAAACATTTTGAAAAAATAGGTGTAGTAAACCAAACTACTATGTTAGCAACAGAAACACAAGCTATTGCAGATTATTTTAAACAAGTGATGTTGCAAAAATATGGTGAAGCATCTATTAAAAATCATTTTGCAGATACCAGAGATACCCTGTGTTATGCTACTAACGATAACCAACAAGCAACTTATGCTTTGTTAAAAGAAACAGCCGATTTTGCTATTGTGGTAGGTGGTTACAATAGCTCTAATACTTCGCACATAGTGGAGCTGTGTGAGGAAAAATTGCCTACTTATTTTATTAGTTCAGCTAATGAAATAGAAAACCAACACACCATACACCATTTTAATTATAATACAAAGCAATTAGAAACTACCAATAATTTTATTCCTGAAAAACAACCTGTAAAAATTATATTGACCAGTGGAGCATCTTGTCCCGATACCCTAGTAGATGCTGTGTTGGATAAGTTACTTTCTTATTTTAACAATACAAAAACGAAAGAAGAAGTATTGGCTGTGCAGGGGTAAAAGATAAAACCTAGCCTTTTAATACTTCTATCATAGCTTTGGCTTTTAGTAGGCATTCTTCGTATTCTTTTTCAGGAATTGATAAAGTAGTTATGGCTCCACCAACCATAAACGATAAATAATTGTTTTCTTGGTTGTATGTGATGCTACGTATAACCACATTAAAATCAATATTTTTTTCGGGAGTAATGTAACCTACTGTTCCAGAGTAAATACCTCTTTTGGTGGCTTCATATTTTTCTATCAGTTGCATGGCACTAATTTTTGGAGCTCCTGTCATGGAGCCCATAGGGAAAAGTGCTTGTATAATTTCTTCAAAAGAAGTATTTTCTTTTACTATAGCTCTAACAGTAGAAATCATTTGGTGTACTTGAGAAAAAGTATAAATACCACAAAGTTCATCTACTTTTACGGAATTTTTTTGCGCAATTTTAGATAAATCATTACGTACCAAATCTACTATCATTATATTTTCGCTACGTTCTTTTTGATCATTAAAAAGGACCTTTTTTAGCTGTTCATCTTCTTGTTGGTCTTTACCTCTTTTTATGGTGCCTTTTATAGGTTGTGAAATGATGTCATTTCCTGTTTTTTGAATAAATCGTTCGGGAGAAGCACAAAGCAAATACTTGTCATCTTGTTTTACAAAACAAGAGAAAGGCGTAGGCGATTTTTTATTTAATAAGAAATAATAGTCAATAGGGTTAATTGCTACATCTTCAGCATAAAATTCCTGACAAAAATTTACTTCATAAATGTCGCCTAACTGAATGTGGTTTTTTAGTGCTGATACTTTATCTAAATAGTCTGCTTTAGTAATTCTGGATTTAACGGTAATGGGTTGTTTTGCTTCATCATCAGCTAATTTATAAGTTGAAATGTTGTTGAGTATTTCATTGATTTCATCACTAGAGTAATGTTCTTTATTATAATGTAGTTGACTATTATCTCCTTCTAATATAAATAATAATTGTGGAGTAAAAAAATGTTTATCAGGAAATTGAATTCTATCAGGGTGATTAGAGCTTAATTTTTCAATCCGGTTTTTATAATCATAGCTGATAAAACCAAATTGCCAACTGTCTTCGTCACACTCGTTGTTATCAGAAATAGCAATAAAGCTTTTTGTTGATGATTGGTTACTATTAAGAAAAACAATGTTTTTTTTATTCTTAAAATAACTCAATACCTTTTTAGGAAATGAATTTTGGCAAGAAAAAGAAAGTTGATTAAAAATAGAATTATTCATTGTGGGCTTATGGGGATTACTATTTTACTTAATCAATCTTTTTTTAATTGTTCATCAACTATTGCCAATCCTTCTTCAAAAGAGCAAGGATTATAACCTAGTTCATTAATGGCTTTATCTAAAATAAACCCTGTTTTTGGAGGTCTTTTAGCGGCTTGATTTAAAGAACTTGATTTTATGGGCTGCACACTACTTTTATCGTAACCATAGAAATCTGCCACACGATACACTAATTCAATGATGCTCATTAAGTCTTTGCCTGAAAGATGAAAAACTCCCGTAGCTTGTTTTTCCGCGATGAGCCAACAACCCATTGCTAAATCTTCTGCTAATGTTGGCGATCGAAATTGATCATCTACAATAGTAAGTGGGTCACCTTTTTCTAGGGCTTGTTTTGCCCAAAGCACAATGTTAGAACGGCTCATGTTTTCTGCTACTCCATAAACAATTATAGTACGGACTATGCTCCATTTAGTGTTGGCTTGTTGTACTAATTTTTCGGCTGCCAATTTAGATTTTCCGTAATAACTCAGCGGATTAGCTTGGTCGGTTTCTTTGTAAGGACCAGTTTCTCCATCAAAAACAAAATCGGTTGATAAATGAATAAGATGTGCTTGATGTTGTTCAGCATATTTTATTAGATATTTCACTGCAGTAACATTCAATTCCCAACATTCTTTTTGTAGCGATTCGCAGCTATCCACATTCGTCATGGCAGCAGTATTAATTACGGTGTCGGGTTTAAAAGTATTAAAAATAGTAGCTACTTCAAGTTCATTTGTAATATCTAAACTTTGGTATTGATAACCGTTTGTATTGCTTATTCTGTTTGCTCCTTTTGAAGTTGCCAGAAGCGTAATTCCTTCTTTATTAGATAATAAAGTGACTAATTTCTGTCCTAGAAGTCCGTTACTACCGGTTATTAAAATTTTCATATAAGTTTTTTAAAAAGTAAATCTCAATTGAATTTTCACGTCCGAACGATGATTTCCTTGAATTTCTTCTAGTCCGCTACCAATGGTATCAACATTTTCGAAATAAGTAAGAGCATAACGCAACCACAAATCTATCCCTTTTCTAAATTGATACCTTGTAGTAAGATACGTTCTAACACCTCTATTATAATATGCCGGAATAGAAAAAGAGTATAACACATCGTTTTCATAAGCATAAATTCTACTGTTATAAGAATCCGTATCAAAAAGTCCGTATCGGAATGAGAATGAAAGTGGACTACTTTTGGCTTTGTAAATGATATCCTGATAAACCAAATAACCAGTTTCAAATGGAGATTCTTGTAAATCGTAATTAATTAATTCTACTCTTCCTTTAAGCCTGATAGATTCAGTAATTTGATAAGAATAATTGAAACGATAATTGGTTTGTGTTTCATCTACCAAATAATCTATATCATCTACATCTACCTGAGTACTTTTATCTCTCAAACGTTGTCTTATTCTTACATACATTTCCATTTTTCGAGATGGCCGATAATTCAGTTGCGTAATGTATTGATGTCCTTTAGAAGGAGCATCAATTCCGAAACGCAGCCATCCAAAACTAAACTGATCGTAGTAGGCAGTTAGCGAAAAGTTTTTCCCCATTTTGGCGATAATACCAGTGTATAATCCTTTTTCGTTTTCATTTACAGAATTCTCTCCAATAGCAGCACTGGAAATAGGTTGAAAATCTCTATCAAAATCTCTGTATAAAACAGCTAAAGAAAGTTTCGGGTCGAGCATTACAATTGCTCCTGATGTAATAGCTTTTCCGGCATTTATGCTTTGACTTACTTCTCCAAAGAAGTTGAAATTTCTGTAAATCCAATTGTAATCTAAGCCCATTTTGGCTTGCTCGCTTTCTTGGTTTCTAAACTGACTATAAGGTTGTAAGCTTCTTTCAAATTTAGCATCTATTTTGCTAAAAATACCTGTCGCTCCAATATTTAAGCTTCTAGTTTTATAGGCAACATGTCCACCCATTTGTTGTTGCGTAATGGCATCTTGATCTTCTAATTCGTTGGGAGTTCGGTGAAATCCTGTTTGTTGTAGTGATGAAATAGATAAGCCTTCTTGATTGATGGCTTCAATTTCTTCTTGTGCTAACCCTGAAGTATCTTGAATAATTACATTTCCATCTACCTTCTTGTAGGAATAAAAACCTGTTATTTCAAACTTTCCGAGTTCGTAAGTTAGTCCGCCACCTCTTAAAAACAAGGTTTCATCAACAGAGGCATAAGGTCTCAGTCCGGTAGCGCTTCTCTTAATCATTAAAATGTCAGCACCTTTGCCAAAAGCTCTTCCCGACCAAAATGTTAGTCCTTGACCAAATTGAGCTTGGTAATCGCCCAAAGCAATTTGCTTAAACTTTCCTCTGTCTCTTAAGAATAAATGTGCTGAATAAAAATCAAAACCATTTTTTTGTGTTCCTGTAAAAAATTCTTCACCGGGGTCTTTCTCTGCCGTAATTCCTATACTAACATGGTTACCGTATTTATAACGATAACGATTAAAAATCCGTTCATTAGAACCTAAATAACGTGAGTTAGGACTTGCTGCTAAGGCTGAATCGGTAGTTGGACTATAACCTTTTTTTTCTTCCAACACTTTTTCAACTCTCACAAAATATTGGTTGGTACCATTTTTCAACAGCTCTTTAAAAGTAAGTTGAGCAGTATTTATATCAGCACTTACCTTTACAAAGGGTAAGATTAGTTTAATGCTTTCTAAATCAAAACCTTCAACGGTTTGTAACTCCTCTAAAGTCATTAATTTGCCATTTTTTTCTATGTGGACAAGCAGGTTATTAATTTGAATATCATTAAGTAAATTAAGAGAACTTAACTCATCAAAGTCAGCTCTGTTGAGGTTGAGCGGTTTATCATAATAAAATGAAAGTTGATCAAAAATAGTAGTATAATCGGCATCAGGATTTTCATCAGTTTCTGACAAATACTCTACTCTGGTTTCTATAATTTGATTTTTTTCATCCTCACGATTTTGTGCCTGAGTTTGGTTCAAGCAAAAAATAAGAAAAAACAAAAAGAATAGTATGTTTTTTAGGTTCTTCAACATTTAAAAATCTGTTTTTACTTTGTTAGAAGATTTCGAGTCAGATTTTTTGTATATCAGCGAAATTCCGGGAGTCATACCCAATGTTTGGTGGAAAGAGGAAGATGCCTCCAGAATAAAGTTTTTCATAATTAAACCAAAACCAAAAGCACTAGAAGTTGGGTTGTTAGAAATACCACCTCTTATATATAGAATATCTATTATACGGTATTCAATTCCGAATTTCACAACAGGATTAAAATCAATGTCTTTTTCTGTTTCTAAAGCAAAAATCAATTTATCAGAAAAACGATAATCTAAGCCTAACTTCATTACTGTGGGAATACGTTCGTTGTCGTATTCAGCCAATTTGCTTCTGGTAGGATTGTAAATGTGAGCTCCTAATGTAATCTCGTTACTTAATTTTCCAATAAGTCCAACTGCTCCGGTAACACTATTTTTACTACCAAACTCTTGTGTTAAGCTGGTTCTTAAATAGTTCATTTGTACGCCTACCGCAAATTTTTCGCTAAAGCGTAAACCATACGATAAACCTGATCGGGTTTCCATAAACTCGGTAAAGCCAAAAGAAGCTACACTTACTCCAAAAGCTCCTGTTTTGGTAGGCAAAACAAAAGCTCCTGCTTTGTAACTGGTTTCTTTTAGTAAAAATCTGTTTTCGTAATACAATCCTGCACTTAAATCTTCAACAAAACCTAATCCTGCTTGGTTGTTGTTGGTTGACCACAAATCGGAAAGCGTGGTGGTAATTCCGCCCATAGCTGTTGAACGAGCACCAATAGGGTCGTTTATTACTTGAGCAGTAGTATTATTAGTGCATGCAAAGCATAAAAGTGCGGTTATCAGTAAAAACTTATTCATTAGCAGCTTCTTCTTTCTTTTTACTTAGAATGTAAATAATAGGTAAAATGCCAACGGTATTAAAAATAGCGATACAAACAAACCAAACTAAGTCGTTGTTTCTGGCAGATTTCCATAAGCCTATTAATTTCCAAATGGCATCCCAAATGGCAACAATAACAATTAATGTAATGATTAAAGGATTGGTAAGAAGTTCTAAATTTTCCATAGCTGTAGTTATTAAGGGTTAGTTTTAATTTTATTCCAGGTTTCGTACATTTTTTCTTGTTGAGGTCGGTTAGCTTCTTCTTCGGTAAGTGGTTCGCAAGGTTTTAAAGTAGCATAAGCTTCTTTTGGTAATGCCTGATAAAGTTGTGTGCCTTTAGTTTTCCAAGCCATCATTTCATCACTTACTTTTTTAATGATTTTGGCGGGATTTCCTACCACTAAACTTCTTCTTTCAATTTCCATTTTGGCGGGAACAAAACACAATGCACCAATAATGCATTCATCTTCAATAACTACATCATCCATTACTACGCTGTTCATACCTACCAAGCAATTTTTGCCTATGGTGGCTCCGTGGATAATGGCTCCATGACCGATATGAGCTCCTTCATGAAGCGTAACGGTTGTTCCCGGAAACATGTGTATAGTGCAGTTTTCCTGAACATTACAACCATCTTTAATGATTATTTTTCCCCAATCGCCACGAATGGTAGCTCCCGGACCAACATATACATCTGCTCCTATAATTACATTACCTGTTACTGCTGCCTGAGGATGCACAAAAGCCGTTGGATGAACCACAGGCTTAAAACCATTAAATTCGTAAATAGCCATTTATCATTTTTTATAACTGTAAATGTAAATAAAAGGAATCTTTTATGGAAGAAGACAGATTATTTTTTTAGCTTCTAAAAGTGGAGAAATTAAAATTTTGGCTCAAAAGTTAAGGATTAAACATAAAAAAATTTATGAATTCTTGTTCTCATCTTTTTTCCTTGCATCCTTAAGTAAATCGTATTTTTTTTGTTTGTTTTTCCATCTGTCTAATGCATATTTTTGCATATTGTCAACCTTGTCTTTTTCGTCAATAATTTCAAAACCTAATAATGACTCTATAATATCTTCAAGGGTAGTTATGCCATCCATTCCACCATAATTATCAATAACTAATGAGATGTGTTCACGTTTGGCTAACATTTCATCCCAAGCCTTAAATAGGGTGGTAGATTTGGGAAATGTTATAATTTCTCTTTTAATGTCTTTTAATTTTAAGTCAAACTGGTCTTCAGCTAATTTTTCAAACACTACTGTTCTTAACACATAGCCGCTTATATTATCTTTATTAGTTTGATATATTGGGATTCTCGAAAAATGTAAAAACTCCTTGTTTTTTAAGAATTCTTGTAGCGTCATTTCTTCGTTGGCAATAACTACTACCACTCTTGGAGTCATTATTTCAGAGACTTTTATGCTTTTTAGTTTAATTAAGTTCTGAATGATTTTATTTTCTTTATCTGCAAAAATGCCTTCTTGAGTTCCTATGCTTGCCAATGCTGAAATTTCTTCTCTACTGGTAGTTAATTCTACTTTACTTCGTGCTAATACCCTTGTAAGTAAAGAAGATATGATAACAAGCGGATAAGTTAGAATGATAGAAGCATTAATTAGTTTTGAAACAACTCCTACAAGCTCTTTGCTGTAATTAGCTCCTAATGTTTTAGGAATAATTTCGGTAAAAACTAAAATTAAAATGGTTAATACCGCTGAAACAATTCCAAAATAAGCATCTCCAAAAACAATGGTAGCTTGTGCTCCCACACCCGCAGCTCCAACAGTATGGGCAACAGTATTAAGAGAAAGTATGGCAGAGAGTGGTTTGTCAATGTCTTCTTTTAATTTAATCATACTTTCGGCACTTCTATCTCCATTTTCAAGTTTTGATTTTAAGTAAGATATGGGAACAGATAACAAAACTGCTTCCATTATAGAACATAAAAAGGAAATAAAGAGTGCTATGAATAGATAAATGAATAAAAGCGTCATTTTCAAGATTGGGTTTTAATTATTTTCAAATACAGCTTCATTTCTTGCTAATTGCCTGCTGAAAACAACTTCGGCAAAGTGGTTCATAAGTGTCGGTTTCTCCCAGTTGAACCAATTTATCGCTGGCATTTATTCTGTGAGAATGATTAGCTAATTCTCCGCAATGCATACAAATAGCGTGTACTTTGGTAATGTATTCGGCACAAGCCATAATTTGAGGCATTGGTCCAAAGGGTTTTCCTTTAAAATCCATATCCAATCCGGCAACAATAACTCGAATGCCACTATTGGCCAATTGGTTACAAACTGCTACCAAGCCATCATCAAAAAACTGGGCTTCATCAATACCAACTACTTCCACATTATTGGCTAAAATGATAATATTGGAAGAAGAGGGAACAGGAGTAGAATGAATTTCATTGGCATCATGCGAAACCACTTTTTCTTCATCGTAGCGTGTATCTATTTCGGGTTTAAAAATCTCTACATTTTGCTTAGCAAACTTAGCACGCTTCATTCTGCGTATAAGTTCCTCAGTTTTTCCTGAAAACATAGAACCACAGATAACTTCTATCCAGCCTTTCTTTTTTGATGAGTGTATGGTATTTTCTAAAAACATATATTTAATAAGTTGTAAAACTAATCGTTTTTTTACTATTTTTATAGTTCAAAATAGTAGATTAATAAAATTTTTTTGTTGTATATGGAAGTAAAGAAAATTCGTCAGGAACTTAATGAGTTAATAAAAAATATTGTGGAACATTCTGAAAGTTTTCCTGCAAATAGACCTATTCCATCATTAGAGGTAAGTGCGGTTATTTCTAAAGTAAACAAAATGCAAGAACGATTAGCTGTGTTGAAATATTTATTGGAAATTCATGAAAATCAACAAAAAGATACTCCTTCACAAGAGCCAACAGCCACTCAGAAAGAAGAATTGGTAGCATTAGAAAGCGTTGTTTCGGAAACAAAAATTACCGAAGAGGTTGCTGAGTCCGAAATTCCTACTTTTGAAACTTCTGATGCAACTCAGCAGGAAGAACAAGGACAGCCTCAAGAAAAAACGCAAGAAAAAACAACTACTGTTGAGGAAGATGTAAAAACCAACCAAGAAATAGCCCAAAAATTAAGTAGAACGCCTATTAAAAGTTTAAAAGAAGCTTTTTCTTTAAATGATAGGTATTTGTATGCTAATGAGTTGTTTGATAAAAATATGGAAGCGTTTAATAATTTAATTAAAACCATTGATGAATCTAGTAACATAAATGAAGCTCAGGAGAAACTCATTACCGCCAAAACCCAATACAATTGGGATGAAGAAAATAATTTTTACATGGAGTTTTCTATTTTGGTAGAAAGAAGGTTCAGCTAATAAAATAGTGAAGTGATGCTGAAAAGTAGTTTATTTTTTTTGGGATTTTTTTTAGTTGTATTTTCTGTTAAAAGTCAGGATGTAGAGTATGCTAAAAAGATGTTAGATACCTTGTCATCATCTTATTTTGAAGGTAGAGGAGCAGTAAATAAAGGAGAAAGAAAAGCAGCAGACTTTATTACCAACGAATATAAAAAACACGGATTAAAATCATTTAAAGAAAGTTTTTTACAGCATTTTAATTATAACATCAACACTTTTTCGGGAAAATTGGAGGTGGCTATAGATGGTAAAAAACTCATTCCCGGAAAAGATTATATTGTAGGAGCAGCATCAAGCAAGTTGCAAGGTGAATTTGATTTAGTGCATTATAATTCTACTAATTTACCCACTAAAAAAGAGTTGCAAAAACTAACTAAGAGAGATTTTTTCTTCAATAAAATAATTGTAATTGATGATGAAGGGATAGAAAAGGATAATGAAGTTCTAACAGCATTAAAAATAAATGTTTTTAATGCTGTGGGGGTAATTTTATTGGAAAATAAATTGACTCATTCTATAGCGACTTCTTATGAGAAATATGCTGTGCTTCACATTCTGAGAGAAGTGGTAGATCGAAATGATCGAAAAATAGCAGTAAATATCAATCAGCAATTAATCAGCAATTTTAAATCACAAAATGTAATTGGTTATGTTGAGGGAACGGATTTTCCTGATTCAATTATTGCAGTTTCTGCCCATTACGACCACTTAGGAAGAATGGGTGATGAGGTTTATTTTCCGGGAGCCAACGATAATGCAGCTGGAGTGGCTATGTTGCTTAATTTTGCTAAATATTTTAGTAAAAACCTACCTAAAAAAACCATGGTTTTTATGGCTTTTGGAGCAGAGGAATCCGGTATTATAGGTTCTCGCTATTTTGTGGAAAACCCCACTTTTGAATTAGAGAGAATAAATTTCCTTATTAATTTGGATGTGATTGGAACAGGTATAGATGGAGTTATGGTAGTAAATGGAGTCGATTTGCCCAAAGCATTTGCTTTGTTGGAATCGTGCAACGAAAAAAAATATGTCCCAGAAATTAAAAAACGTAAAAATGCTCCGAACAGCGATCATTTTTGGTTTGCCCAAAAAGGAATTCCTGCCTTTTTTATTTATGGATTAGGTGGTGGAACTGCTTATCATGATATTGATGATACTTCCGATAAGTTGAAATTGGAAAAATACAATGATGTTTTTTTATTAATCAGAGATTTTATTATACAATTATAACAAGCATTAATGGTGTTGAGAATAGTGAAAAGGATAAAGATTGGTGGCTGCATATTTTGTTTGTTATTAATGGTTTATCTGATAAACGTTTCAGCAGTTTTCGCACAAACAGCTGTTGTAAAAGCTACCACTCCTGAAGTCAATTTTACTAATTTTAATACAGAGCAAGGGTTGGCGTTAAGCTCTATTTCTTGTGGCATTATCGACCAAAGAGGAAATCTGTGGTTTGGTACTTTTGGTGGAGGAGTAAGTCGTTTTGATGGAAAACAATTTACCACATTTACCACAGCTAATGGACTGGCAAATAATACCATTTGGTCGGCTTTTGAGGATAGTAAAGGTAATTTATGGTTTGGTTCCGATGGTGGTGGAGTAGGTAAGTTTGATGGCAATAAATTTGTTTCTTACTCTACCAAAGAAGGATTGGCTCAAAATACCATTTTAACCATTTTTGAAGATAGCAAAGGCAATATATGGTTGGGAACCAAAGAGGCTGGAGCAAGTATGTTTGATGGTGAAAAGTTTTTAAATTATGATTTAAGTAGCGAAACAACCCAAAATTCGGTATGGAGTTTTTTAGAAGATAAACAAGGTGATATTTGGTTGGGAACTGGTGGGGCTGGCTTATTTCGTTTCAATGGAAAAAGTTTTGAAAACTATACCACTGTTGATGGGTTGAGTAATAACCACATAACAGCAATGGTAAAAAATAAGCAGGGAGATTTCTGGATAGCTACAGAAGCCGGAATTACTTTTTTTGATGGCAAGAAGTTTAAAGCCATAACCATTCAAAATGGATTGCCCAACAACAACATTAGTACAATAATTATTGATAAATCAGAAAATATTTGGTTGGGCACGAAACACCAAGGCATAATTAAAATGGATATGGATTGTTATTTGTCTTCTGAGGGTAATTTTTCTGAATGTTTTACCAACTTTACTACTGAGCAAGGATTATCTCATAATAGAATTTTTAGTATTACTGAAGATGCAAATGCAAATCTTTGGATAGGCACTTATGGAGGTGGCGTAAGTCGTTACAATGGAGATGCTTTTTTTGTTTACACTACCAACCAAGGGTTAGCACAAAACAGAGTTTGGAGTACGATAGAGGATAATGAAGGAAATATATGGTTTGGCACTAACGACAAAGGAGTTTGTAAGTTTGATGGGATAAATTTCACCACCTATACTACCAAAGATGGATTGGCTAAAAATACAATTTGGGCTATACATCAAGATAAAAAAGGTAATATTTGGTTTGGAACAGAAGGTGGTGGTGTAAGCAAATTTGACGGCAAAAAATTTACTAATTACACTTCAAAACAAGGATTAATACATGATGATATTAGAAGCATAGCTCAAGATGCTGAAGGAAATATGTGGTTTGGTTCTAATGGAAGTGGTGTGAGTAAGTTTAATGGAACAATATTCCAAAATTTTACTACTTCTAATGGGTTGGTTCATAATAATGTAAGAAGTATCTTGTCAGACAAACAAGGTAATATTTGGTTGGGAACAAATGGTGGTGGAGTTAGTGTTTTTGATGGTAAAAAGTTTACCAATTACGATATAAAAGAAGGATTATCACATAACTCTATTAAATGTATGCTGGAAGATGCAGCAGGCAACATTTGGTTAGGTACATCTGGCGGAGGAGCAGTAAGGTTTGATGGAACGGATTTTCTAATCATAAATATGTTAAACGGATTGGCAGATGATGTGGTTTATGATATGGTTGAAGATGAACATGGAACAATTTGGTTTGGTACCAATTTAGGTTTTTGTGGACTAAAAATTACTATAGACAATAAGCAATTAGCTCCTGGAAAAGCTAGTTTGCCGAATAAAGCCTTCAAAAACGCTGAATTTATTTGGGAGAAATATAATAACAAAACGGGTTTTCCTATAAAGGATTTAAATACTAACTCCATGTGCTATACAACTGTTGGACTTCCCAAAAGCAAAGAAAATACAAAAGGAATTATTTGGGGAGCTTGTGGTGATGATAAAATTATAAGGTTTAATCCTGCTGCTATTAATAGAGACAAGCGATTACCAAAATTATTTATTCAGAAAGTTAAAGTTAATGAAGAAAATATTAGTTGGAATTCTTTAAAAAATCACAATGATAGTTTAATTATCTTAAATGAAGAGGCTTTAATCTATGGAAATAGGTTGGAAGAAGATATCAAATCAACCCTATTTAAAAATTATGAAGATATTTCATTTTCAGAAGTAAGAAGCTGGTATCAAATTCCTGAAAACTTAGTATTGCCTAGCGGTTTAAATAATATTTCATTTGAGTTTTTAGCCATAGAAACAGAAAGAAACTTTTTAGTACAATATCAATATGCTTTAGTAGAGTATTCCTCCACCATTGATTTAGAAAGTGTGGAATGGTCGCCATTATCATCAAAAACATTAGCCAATTATAATAATTTATGGGAAGGAAAATATACTTTTTTAGTTAAAGCCATTATGCTAGAAGGCAAGCGGACACCTATACAAACCTATCATTTTAAAGTATTATCTCCTTGGTGGAGAACATGGTGGATGTATGTTTTTTATGGACTAACTTTTATAGGAATAATGTTTTTAATTGTTTGGTGGAATGGTAGAAGGTTAGCTGCTCGAGCTAGAGAACTTACAATTGAAGTGCAAAAAGCTACCCAAGAAATTTCTGAACAAAAACAAATAGTAGAAAATAAGCATAAAGAAATTACTGATAGTATTCATTATGCCAAACGTATTCAACAATCTATTTTACCCACTGATGAAATGATAAATAAAACATTAAAAGATAATTTTTTACTTTATTTACCTAAAGATGTAGTTAGTGGAGATTTTTATTGGTTGGAAACCCCTTCAGCCGTCATTGCGAACGAAGTGAAGCAATCTGTTAATAGTAACGAAACAGCTTTAAGCTCTCAGGCTAAGACTTTTATAGCTGTTGCCGACTGTACCGGACATGGAGTTCCAGGAGCGATGGTAAGTGTAGTATGTAGTAATGCCCTTTCAAAAGCATTGTTGGAAGAAGGTATTACCGATACTGGAAAGTTGTTAACTAGGGTTAGAGAAATTGTAATAGAACGTTTTGCTAAAAGTGGGGGTGTAAGAGATGGAATGGATGTCGCGTTATGTAGTCTAAAATTTTCGGAAGGTTCTGAACTTTCTGAAAGTTATGCAACACTGCAATATTCTGGTGCAAACAGACCTCTATTAATTGTTAGAAAAGGAGAACTCATAAAAATTAAACCAGATAAACAACCAATAGGCAAATTTTTTGAAGACAGGCCTTTTGTCACTCATAACGTTTCATTACAAAAAGATGATGTATTTTATTTGTTTAGTGATGGTTATGCCGATCAGTTTGGTGGTAAAAGTGGTAAAAAATTTATGACGAAACAATTATATAACCTTTTATTGAATATTGCTGAGAAGCCTATGAAAGAACAAAAAAAAATATTACATCAAACATTAATTGCTTGGCAAGGCAACTATATCCAAGTGGACGATATTTGTGTTTTTGGTGTTAAGATTTAGTCAATAAATTTTTGAAAATAAGTCATTTGTCGTATAAATTATTATTCTGGAATTATATATGTTTGTCTAAAATATTTAAAAATTAAAATTATTTATTATGACACATCTAAATTTAAGACTCTCATCAATTAAATTAAGTAAACTGGCTTTGTTATTGGCGTTCTTTTTTTCTACAAGTTTAATGGTAAATGCTCAAAAATTAATTTCTAGTAATGAGTTAACACCAAATTTATTAAAAGAAACGTTTGAAAGTGCTTTTATTGAAGTGTTAGAAGTAAAAGAAACTTATGTAAAGATCAAAGATGTTTATTCTGTGTTTTTAGATATAGATCCTAAAAAAAGATATGTAACACTTTCGGGAGTTTACCAAGTGGTAGAAGGAGCTAATAAAAAAGAAGTGTATGAGTTGATGAATAAAATTAATACAGAGGTAGCTTTGATAAAAATTTTCTATAATGAAAATACCAATACGGTATCGTATTATTACTATTTTTATACTGAAGGAGGTTTTACTCAAAAATCGTTGGTATATGCATTAAAATTATACAAAGATGCTATTACACTGAGTCTTCAGAAAGATACAGCTAAATTGATAAAATAAAGTAAGCGTTTAGCTTTATACATAAAAAAGCACAGTTTAATAATTATTAGACTGTGCTTTTTTGTTTAACTTATTTTTTTATTCATTACAGTTAAATTTCATAGCTTTGAATTTTAGAAAAGATGACTACAACAAGTAAAATATTAATAGGAAGGCAAGATGTTGCTGATTTTCCTCTGCTTAATATATCGCAATTACCAATAAAAATTGATACAGGAGCTTATACCTCAAGTTTACATTGTCATAATATAATTGAGTTTGAAGAAAATGGGATAAAAAAGATAAAATGTAATCTTTTAGATCCCGAACATGAAAATTATCACGAAAAAGAAATTACATTTGCCGCCTTTACAAAAAAAAAGGTTAAAAGTTCCAATGGTCAGGTAGAAGAGCGATATAAAATAACAACGGAAATTGTTCTTTTTAATCAAACTTTTCCAATAGAGTTTACACTTTCGGAAAGAGGAAGTATGCGATTTAGTGTATTAATAGGAAGAAAGTTTTTAACCAATAGATTTGTAGTAGATACATCATTAAAAAATTTATCATTAAAAAATAAGCTTATAAAAATTTAAAAAAGAAGATACAAATTAAACGCATCCGAAATCTATGAAAATTATCGTTTTATCCCGAAATCCCAATCTTTACTCTACGAAACGCCTTGTTGAAGCAGGAGAAAAAAGAAAACACGAAATGATAGTAGTTGATCACACGAAATGTGATTTGATTATTGAGAAAAAAAAGCCCCAAATTTACTATAAAGGCAAACCTCTTACAGATGTAGATGCTGTAATTCCTAGAATTGGTGCTTCTGTAACATTTTATGGTACAGCCGTTGTTCGTCAGTTTGAAATGATGAAAGTATTTACAGCAACAGAATCACAAGCATTAGTTCGTTCTAGAGATAAATTAAGAAGTTTACAAATTCTTTCGAGAGCTGGATTAGGATTGCCAAAAACTGCTTTTACCAATTATTCTAAAGATGTAAAATCTATTATTAAAAATGTTGGAGGAGCACCACTGGTAATTAAATTGTTAGAAGGAACCCAAGGAGTGGGAGTAGTGTTGGCAGAAAACAATAATGCAGCTGAATCGGTTTTAGAAGCATTTAATGGATTAAAAGCTAGAGTAATTGTTCAGGAATTTATTAAAGAAGCAGGTGGTGCTGATATTAGAGCTTTTGTGGTAGATGGAGTAGTAGTAGGAGCGATGAAAAGACAGGGAAAAGAAGGAGAATTTCGTTCTAATTTACACAGAGGAGGTACAGCTTCATTATACGATTTAACGGATGATGAGGAAAATGCTGCACTAAAAGCTGCTAAATCCCTTGGTTTAGGTGTTGCCGGTGTAGATATGTTGCAATCTAAAAAAGGACCATTAATTATGGAGGTAAATTCTTCTCCTGGTTTAGAAGGTATTGAAGGAGCTACCGGAAAGGATATTGCTAAAAGTATTATTAGATATATTGAGAGGCATGTTTAAGGTTTAAAGTTTCGAGTTCAAATTTGAATTAAAAAAGTAAAGCATTAAGCTATATGGATACAGATGTTTTTCATTTTTTAGGTAAAAAAATTGGCAGAGGAGAAACCGTCCAGCTAAATATTGACATTGCACGTCTGCATACCCGAACAGCTATTGAAGTGCCAATTATTGTTTCTAGAGGTAAAAATCCGGGGCCGATTATTTTATTAAATGCAGGAATTCATGGTGATGAGGTAAATGGTGTTGAAATTGTTAGACAAATTATAGCCAAAAATTACCATAAACCAATTAACGGAACAGTAATTTGTATTCCGGTTTTAAATGTTTTCGGATTTTTACATCAAACAAGAGAATTTCCAGATGGACGTGATTTAAATAGGGTTTTTCCCGGTTCTAAAGAAGGTTCTTTAGGAAGTAGATTTGCCTATTTTTTCATGAAAGAAATTGTTCCTAAAATTGATTATTGTATTGATTACCATACAGGAGCAAGTAAACGTTTTAATTATACTCACATTAGAATTGAAGGTGTTGATAAAGAAACGATTGAGTTAGCTCAAGTATTTGGAGCTCCTTTTATTATGTTGTCTAAAGTATTGCCAAAATCATTAAGAAGTGAAGCGGCAAAGAAAGGCGTTAAGGTTTTATTGTTTGAAGGAGGTAAAGCACTCGATTTAGATAGAGCAGTTACAAAAGTGGGCGTTGCCGGAGCATTAAAAGTGATGCATAAAATTGGGTTAAGAGATTTTTCGAAAGAAATTGCTGCTTACCCAAAAACTGAACCTATTACATTGGCAGACTCAAGTTGGACAAGAGCAAGATATTCAGGTATGTTTAGAACCTATGTAAGTATTGGAAGTTATGTTAAAAAAGGCACTGTGTTAGGTACTATTTCTGATCCTTTTGGGGAGTTTGAAAAAAGAGTAATTTCTAAGCATGATGGTTATGTGGTTTGTTCTAATCATTCTCCAATTGTAAATCAAGGAGATGCGTTATTTCATGTTGGATTTGATGTAAAGCAAGTGTAGTTTAGATAAAAACAAAACACACCTCTGATTTTGTAATCTTACCGCTATGGCAGTTTCGAACAAAATCTGCTCCTCTCAAGAGTAGAAAACTAAACGTAAAACTTTGAATTCGAAACCCGAAACTTTATTAGATTACTGATTTAAATTGGCTTAAAAATCTAATATCTCCTTCGGAGTATAAACGTAAGTCATTTACTTTAAATTTAAGCATAGCAATACGTTCAATACCCATTCCGAAAGCAAAACCGCTGTATTTTTTGCTGTCAATTCCGCAATTTTCCAATACGTTTGGGTCAACCATTCCGCAGCCCATAATTTCTAAAAAGCCGGTATATTTACAAACATTACAACCCTCGCCATTGCAAACAGAGCAAGAAACATCCATTTCTGCACTTGGTTCTGTAAACGGAAAATAAGATGGACGTAAGCGAATTTGGGTTTTCTCGCCAAACATCTCTTTAGCAAAATGAAGTAGGGTTTGTTTTAAATCGGCAAAAGAAACATTTTCGTCAATATACAAACCTTCAATTTGGTGAAAAAAACAATGAGCACGAGCAGAAATAGCCTCGTTTCTGTAAACTCTTCCCGGAGAAAGCGTTCTAATAGGAGGCTTGGCATTTTCCATTACCCTAACTTGTACTGATGAAGTGTGTGTTCTTAGAGCCATTTCACCATTTGAGGAATCTACAAAAAAAGTATCTTGCATATCTCTTGCAGGATGTTCTGGTGGGAAATTTAATGCTGAAAAATTATGCCAATCATCTTCAATTTCAGGTCCTTCAGAAACTGTAAAACCAATTCTAGAAAATATTTCTATTATTTCATTTCGTACCAAAGAAATGGGATGTCTGCTACCAATTTTAGAAGGATAACCGGTTCTGGTTAAATCAAGTTCGTCTATAGTATTGGTTGTGTTTTTTGATAAAGTAGAAAGAAAATGATCATATTTTTCTTGTGCCTTTACTTTAGCTTCATTAATAAGCTGACCAACTTCTTTTTTCTGATCGTTAGGGACATTTTTGAAATCATTAAATAAATCTTTGATAACACTTTTGCTACCTAGAAATTGTATCCTGAATTTTTCTAAATTTTCTTTGTTATCAGTTATAAAACTGTCAATTTCATTTATTAGCTGATGAATCTTATCTTTCATGCTGTTGGAATCAATAATTATTTGATGATTTTAATAGTAATTTTTATATCTTCTAAAGGTCTGTCTTTTCTATCTCTTTTTACCGCAGCAATTTTATCCACCACATCCAATCCTTCTATCACTTCTCCAAAAACAGTATAGTCCATATCTAAATGCGGTGTTCCACCTAAGGTTTCGTAAGTTTTATATTGCTCGTCAGTATACTCAATCCTTCCTTGCTTACTTTTTTCAATTCTTTCAATTTCTTCTGTGGTAAATTTTCTCCCCTGTACAATGTAAAATTGACAACCTGATGAACGTTTTTGTGGGTTTACGTTATCTCCTTGACGAGCTGCTGCCAACGCTCCTCTTTTATGAATAAGTTTGGGGTTAAATTCGGTAGGAATGGTATAGCCAACGTCTCCTTCACCCAAATATTCACCTTTTTGAGCGTTTTTAGAATCAGGATCTCCACCTTGAATCATAAAATCCTTGATTACCCGATGAAAAAGTGTTTCATTATAAAAACCTTCTTTAACTAATTTGATGAAATTATCTCTATGTTGGGGTGTTTCGTTAAATAACTTTATTTTAATATTTCCGTATTCCGTAGATAACAACACTTTTGTTTCTTTCTTTTCTCCTTTAAATAAAGAAAAACTCATAAGAGAAAGAACTAATATACTAAAAAGAATTTTTTTTGACATGATAATTTTATTTCTTACATTTGTTCATTGCAATATTAAGAATTTATATTAAAAAGTTATAAATATAGACACATGAAACGAGCCATATTAAATCTTTCTATAAATAGAAAGATATGATTGTTGGCGAGTTCCATCTTACCGAATTTAAAATAAAATATTAACAGATGAAATCAACTTTAAATTATATAGTGTTAACTCTTGTTACAGTGATGTTTTTTTTCTCTTGTGCTAAAGACAGAGGGCCGAGATTGGTTGTAAATGTTATTGAAGAGGATGGAACTCCGGCAGCAGGAGCAACGGTACATGCTTGGCCAACAGATGGTCCATTTGAGTGTGGAAGCTGTATTGTTGATGAGGAGAAAATGGATCAAACTACAACTGCTGATGCTGGTGGTGTAGCTACTTTTGATTTTAAATACTCTGTAGTGTTGGATGTAGAAGTTGTTTATTACAAACAAGGAGTAGATTCTCTATTACAACCTATTATTACGGACACATTGTATGGTAAAAAAGTAGTTAAAATTGAGGAAAAAAGACAAAGAAGCAAAAAGAACACTTACCAAGAAACAGTAATTGTAAAGTAATTCTTACAATTTTTTCAGGTTCTCAAAATAATCAATTATCGCTTTTCGCATTAATAACAATTGCTTTCTTCCTTTGGCGTTAGAGGGTATTTTTTTGATGTTTTTGAAGTGAGGCCAGCCATCTTCATCTCTTCCAGTAAATCTGTAATAACCAAATTGACTTAAAACGGTGCAGATACCAATATGGATAATATCTACTTTCTCCTCTTTTTGAAAAACGGTATGCGGTTTATTGAGTTCTTGTAAACCAATTATATAAAGTATGGTTTGTTCATCTATTTGTTCACCAAAACGATCTTCCACCATTTTCAAAACATTTTCCCACTTTTCTTTTAATTCATTCTCTTCTATCATTGTTATTGTGCTATTGTATATTAAGTTTCATTAGCAATTTCATTATAAAATTGTTCAGCGGCATATTGTTCAGCTTTCTTTTTAGAAAAAGCTTTGCCAATACCTTTAATCTCTGAATTGATAAGCAAAGTTACAGTATATATATTTTGATTTCCTTCTAAATCTTCAATCGTTTCAAATTCGAAAGGAATTTTATTTTTCTGACACCATTCTATTACCCTGCTTTTAAAATTGGTTTCTTGGGCTACAATTTTCTCGCTATCTAAATGATTTTCAATTAATTTTTGTTCAATAAAATTTCGAGCATGTTCGTAACCTTTATCAATATAAATAGCTCCAATCAATGCTTCTAAAGCATTTCCTAATATGCTCAAACTTTTCTCTTCAGGTTTTTTTTCAATAAGTTCTGCTAGCCCTATTTTTTTACTAAGTGAGTTAAGCATTTCTCTGCTTACAAATCGAGAGCGTAATTGGGTAAGAAATCCTTCATCTTTGAAAGGATACCGTAAAAATAGATAATGAGAGACAACGCTGCTTAAAATACTGTCACCTAAAAACTCTAAACGTTCATTACTTTGAATAATCTTGTCATCACCAACCAAAGATTTATGTGTTAGTGCTTGCTTGTAAATGGAGGTGTTTTTAGGAAAAAATCCCAATATGCGTTCTAATTTTAACGCATATTGGGATTTTTTTTTGAATAATAAGGCTAACAATTAACTTTTATATTTTTTAAAAATAATAGAAGCATTATGTCCACCAAAACCAAAGGTATTACTAAGAGCAGCTCTAACTTCTCTTTTTTGAGCTTTGTTAAACGTAAAGTTTAATTTAGGGTCAAAAGATTCATCATCAGTAAAATGATTAATGGTTGGAGGAACGATATCCTCATTAACAGCCATAAGGGTGGCAATAGCTTCTAAAGCACCTGCTGCACCTAATAAATGACCTGTCATTGATTTTGTTGAGCTTATGTTTAAGTTATAAGCATGATTGTTAAAAACAGAAAGAATTGCTTGTGTTTCAGCAATATCTCCTAATGGGGTAGAAGTTCCATGTACATTAATGTAATCAATATCTTCAGGAGAAATTCCTGCATCATCAATAGCATTAAGCATTACGTTTTTAGCACCTAATCCTTCAGGGTGTGGAGCTGTCATATGGTGAGCATCGGCAGATAAACCACCACCAATTACTTCTGCATAAATTTTAGCACCTCTAGCTTTTGCATGTTCGTATTCTTCAAGAATAACAGCAGCACCACCTTCTCCCATTACAAATCCATCTCTGTCTTTATCGAAAGGACGAGAAGCAGTTTCTGGAGAATCATTTCTAGTTGAAAGAGCGTGCATAGCATTAAAGCCACCCATTCCAGCTTCATAAATGGCAGCTTCAGAACCTCCAGCAACGAATACATCAGCTTTTCCTAAACGGATATAATTAAAAGCATCAATAAGTGCATTGGTAGAAGAAGCACATGCCGCAACAGTGGTAAAGTTAGGACCTCTAAAACCATATTCCATAGAAATTAATCCTGAAGCAATATCTGCAATCATTTTAGGAATAAAGAAAGGGTTAAATCTTGGAGTTCCATCGCCACCAACAAAATTGGTTACTTCATCTTGAAAAGTTTTAATACCTCCAATTCCTGACCCCCAAATAACACCAACTCTGTCTTTATTAACCGTTTCTAGGTTAATTTTTGAATCAGTAACAGCTTCCTTAGAAGCAATTAATGCAAATTGAGTATAAGGATCAATTTTTCTAGCTTCCTTTCTGTCAAAATGGTCGGCAGCATCAAAGTTTTTTACTTCACAAGCAAATTGTGTTTTAAACTTTGTAGCATCAAATCTTGTGATAGGAGCACAACCACTAACACCTTTCTTAAGGTTTTCCCAAGTTTCAGGAAATGTATTTCCTAATGGGGTAATGGCACCTATTCCGGTTACAACAACTCTTTTTAATTCCATAAATCTGTTAGGTTAAAAATTTGATTATAAACAGAAAAAGCTTTGAACTAAACATCCAAAGCAATTTCTAAACAATTTTTTATAGAGCTTAAATCGCTTATTTTAGGTTGTTTTCGATGTAATTAATAGCATCACCTACTGTAGCAATTTTTTCAGCTTCATCGTCTGGAATAGCAATATTAAACTCTTTTTCAAATTCCATAATCAATTCAACTGTGTCTAAAGAATCAGCTCCTAAATCGTTAGTAAAGCTTGCTTCATTTGTTACTTCGTTTTCGTCAACGCCTAATTTGTCAACAATAATTGATTTTACTTTTCCTGTAATATCTGACATGTTTTTTAATTTTAAGTTTATAAGGTGCAAAGAAAATTATTTATCTCAATATAATCAAATTATTTTTGATTATTCGTATCTATTTTATTCACATAATTTTTATTGGTGCTTAGTTTTAAGAATTTACACGTGTTTTTAAAGGTGTAAAATTACTTTAATTCCTACTTTTGCGACTATAAAAATACTATTATTTCATGTATAAAATTGCCATTTTTGCTTCCGGTAGCGGCTCTAACGCTGAAAACATTGCCAATTATTTTAAAGACAAGCCTATTGCAGAAGTTGGGCTAATTCTTACCAATAAAGCAGATGCTTCTGTATTGGAGAGAGCAAAAAAAATAGGTGTTGAAAGTACAGTTTTTTCTTCTGAACAGTTAAAATCGGGCGAATTAGTCGATTTATTGAAGGATAAAGGCATTGATTTTATAGTATTGGCTGGATTTTTACTCAAAATACCTGAAAATTTAATTGCTGCTTTTCCCAATAAAATCATCAACATACACCCGGCATTATTACCCAAATATGGCGGAAAAGGAATGTATGGAGATGCTGTACATAAAGCGGTTGTTACTAATAAAGAAAAAGAAACAGGTATCACTATTCATTATGTAAATGAACATTATGATGAAGGTGCTATTATTTTTCAAGCGAAGTGTGCCGTTAGTGAAACCGATTCTTATGAAGATGTCGCCAATAAAATCCATCAATTGGAATATGAGCATTTTCCGAAAGTTATTGAGGAGTTGTTAACCCCCTAATCTCCCGAAGGGGGACTTTTCCAACGCACATAGCCAAATCTTAACATCATTCCTGTGCAGTGTAGCGAAAACAGGAATCTTTTTTAGTATTTTATTATTATAATATTCTCTCAAACCGGTACCCTTGCTCAGCAAAATGGGCTAATACTTTTGGTAAGGTGTGTTTAAGGTTGCTAGCAGCTTTTAGGCTGTCATGAAAGACAATGATGGCGCCTTCGGTAGTGTTATTTATTACATTGCTTAGGCATTTTTCCGGACTGGTCTTTGGATCAAAATCACCACTTAATACATCCCACATAATTACCTTATAATCATCTTTTATCATCTCGTATTGCGATTTTTTTATTCTACCATAAGGCGGACGAAATAAGTTGCTTTTTACCAGCTCTTCGCATTTTTTGATGTTGCGGAGGTAAGCTTCATTGTCGGTATGCCAACCATTTAAATGATGGTAGGTGTGGTTACCTACAGCATGTCCTTCGCTAATAATTTGTTGGAAGATTTCGGGGTGTTTTGCCACATTGGAACCCACACAAAAAAAAGTGGCTTTAGCATTAAAAGTTTTTAAGGTGGCTAATGTCCACTCGGTAATTTTTGGGGTTGGTCCATCGTCAAAAGTGAGGTAGATAATTTTTTCGGAAGTAGGAATTTTCCAAATAAAATTGGAGTAGTATTTTTTAATAAAATAAGATGATTTTACTAAATACATGTTGGTTTTATTCTGCTTGAAGCGTTGGTGTTACGAGTTTTTGGGTAATTTTTTCAGCAATTAGAGGAAAATGTATTTTAATGATTTTATTAATATCACTTTCGCTTGAATTAAACCTAGAGATAATGGCTCCTGAACTTACTTCTTTAGTGTTGCTGTTTATAATGGTATAATGTACTTTTATTTCTCTTTTGTATTGATTTTCGGCAGCTTTATAAGTATCATCAGCACTTTTTTTAATGTCTAGCTGATTGATAAAAACATAATAAGTGCTTTCGTAGGTTTTGTTTAAATTGGGAATAAGGTTATCATTGGTAATTACGGTATTCATAAATTTTTCGCGGTTATCTATTTCAGCAACAATTTCTCCGTTTTGAATAGTAGCTTCTTGAGGTTCTTTTTCTTTCTCTTTGGGTTTAATTTTATTGAACAGTTTTTTAGCAGGTGTTTCTTTCTCTACAACTTCGGGTTCAATTATTTGATATTTGTAGCCAATGGAACTGTAGATATAAGTCAATTCTTTTTGAACAACATCTTGTTCCATAGTATAAAACGATAGTGGATTAAAATACTCTTTAAGTGAGATAAATAGGTTTTTATCTAATTCTGCACGAAACATGGCTTTTATTTCATGGAAATTCATTTCGTTTTTTTGACTTAAATCTCCATCAATATCCGAAAAGTACATTTTAGATTCGAAAGGAATGATTAACACATTATTTTTGGCTGCCGGGTCATGTATGATAGCTTCACCTGTAGTAGTTTCTTGGGCAGATAAAATGCCGGTATTTATAATGGCGATTACTAATAGAATTTTGGAAATTAATTTCATGGGTTAATTTTTTATTGATAAATAATGCTATTCACCATAAAATTATGCCAAAATCAGTTGGAGAAAACCTCTAGTGAAGAGAGTTTGTAAACAACTAAAAGTTAATTAAAACCTAAGCCAGTCGGTATTAGCGTACAACATTAAAGCTAATAAAAGCACCATGCCTGCTACCTGAGCGTATTCCATAATTTTTTCATTAGGTTTTCTGCCAGTAATCATTTCGTATAATAAAAACATTACATGTCCGCCATCCAAAGCAGGAATAGGTAATAGGTTCATAAATGCTAACACCAACGAAATCCAAGCAGTTTTTTCCCAGAAATTTTGCCATTCCCATTCTGGTCCAAATAATTTACTGATAGTAGCAAATCCACCCATTCCTTTATAAGCTCCCGTTTCAGGATTAAGCATTAACTTAAACTGTTTGTAATAATTTACAATTTTCTCAACGGCTATTTCAATACCTCTTGGAAATGCAGCAAAAAAGGAATAATGAACAGTTTTAGGCGTATAAACACCTTCTTTTTCCAATTCTGTTAATGAGTACGGATAAGGAGAGACGCCAATAAAAGCTGAATCTACAATTTCGACAGGAAGTGTAATGGTTTCGTTATCTCTTATTACTTTTATATTTACTGTTTGGTTGATGTAAGGAGTTAATTTCTCCTTAAATTCATCATAATAATTAATAGGGGTATCATTTATTCCAATAATTTTATCTTTTGGTTTAAGACCTGCTTTTGCGGCAGGATAATCTTTTAATGTTCCTCCAACGGTAAATGGAATTCGGTAGGCAAATAAAGGACCTCTTCTTTCCTTTAATAATTTATCAACTAAATCAGTAGGAATATTTAAGGAAATTTGTTCGCCATTACGTTCTACTATCATTGTTTTAGAATAAAAAACCTCTTCTTGCATTTGTTCAAAGGTTTCAGGAGCTTCACCATTAATGGTAATAATTTTATCTCCATTTTGAAGTCCTATTTCGTTGGTAATAGACTCGTTTAAGCACCAAACGCCATCTTTAAGTTCATCGGCAGGTAGAAACTTTTCGCCATAACCCATTAATACAAAGCTGTATATTAAAAAGCCAACAATTACGTTTACAATTATACCCCCAAGCATAATAATTAATCGTTGCCAAGTTGGTTTAGCACGGAATTCCCATGGTTGAGGAGGTTGTTTCATTTGTTCTTTGTCCATACTTTCATCAATCATTCCGGCAATTTTTACATAACCACCTAATGGTAACCAACCAATACCATATTCGGTATCTCCAACTTTCTTTTTATAGATGGAAAACCAAGGGTTGAAAAAGAGATAAAAACTTTCTACTTTAGTTTTGAAAAATTTGGCAGCAAAAAAATGACCACCTTCGTGTAATATCACTAATATAGAGATGCTTAAAAGTAGTTGTCCGCCTTGTATAATGTATTCCATGTTTTAAAATTAAATTCGGGCGAAGTTACTTTTAAATTGTTAATTATAAAATTTCTTTAAATTTAGATGAATTTAATTTAGGAAAATTAACTTTCTTACTTTTGGAGCGATAAAAAAATAGGTTATAAAAAAACTAAAGTACGATACCGTCCTTGAAGTGAGTAAAGAAAATTTAGCTCACAATCTTAATTATTTTAGGGGCTTGTTGCAGCCTAAAACAAAAGTAATGGTAATGGTTAAGGCCTATGGTTATGGACTTGGGCCGA
Source organism: Vicingaceae bacterium (assembly GCA_036567945.1). Classification (GTDB taxonomy): domain Bacteria; phylum Bacteroidota; class Bacteroidia; order Flavobacteriales_E; family Vicingaceae; genus BRH-c54. Next base: position 1,095 of record DATCTM010000046.1, on the reverse strand, counting down.
TTGGACTATCAAGATTTTTAGAGGAACAAGGAGTAGATTATTTAGGTGTCGCTAATATTTTAGAGGGAGTAGAAATTAGAAAGGCAGGAGTGAAATTGCCAATTGCCATAATGAAGCCTGAGTTAGAAAGTTTTGATTTAATAATAAAACACCAACTTACTCCGACAATATTTTCATTATTGTCTTTAGCAGCTTTTATTAATAGTATTAAGATATTACCTATTGATAAAAATTTCAATATTCATTTAAAGTTAGATACCGGAATGCATCGTTTGGGGTTGAAAATGGACGAACTAGATGAAGTAATAAAAACCATACAACAATACCCTAACATAATAATAGAAAGTGTCTTTTCTCAGTTAAGTTCTTCTGATAACCCTGATGAAGATCAGTATTCATTAAATCAGATGAAGCAATTTGAAAAGATGGCTGAGAAAATTTCAACCTCATTCAAGTATAAAATTGATAGACATATTGCTAACTCCAATGCTATTGTTCGTTTTCAGGAGGCACATTACGATATGGTAAGGTTGGGAATAGGTTTGTTAGGGTTTACAGAAGATGAAAAAGCAAATGCAACATTAAAAAATGTAGCGGTGCTAAAAACTAAAATTGCTCAAATTCATCATTTACAAGCTAGCGAAACCATTGGTTATGGAAGGGTGGGAAAAGTAACTAAACCAACCGTTATTGCAACTATACCTATAGGTTATGCAGATGGATTTAATCGTCAGTTGGGTAATGGTAATTGGTTTTTAATCGTAAATGGTAAACCGGCTCCAACTATAGGAAATATTTGTATGGACATTACTATGATAGATGTAACTGGCATAGAGTGTTCTGAAGAGGATGTTGCTTTACTTTTCAATACTAAGGAAAGCGTACTTTCTTTATCTAAGGTTCTGAAAACCATACCATATGAGGTTTTTACTACTATCTCTCCCAGAGTAAAACGAGACTTTATTTGATTTTGTTTTTTATCTAAAAAAAAGCAACCTTTATAGGGCAATTGTCGTATTAACGTCTAAAAGATTTATAAATTCAACATGATTTGTTAAATTTTTGTAAATTTTGTCCTTGTAATGTTTTTACTCT
>DATCTM010000045.1:0-24987 GCA_036567945.1 Vicingaceae bacterium | reverse complement strand
TCCAATCTAAAACGTGGCTAAAATTAGCATATTTATTTTATGCTCACATCAAAATTCTTGTTAAAGAAGGTTAAATAATAAGGGATGTTTTTGTCTTTATAAAACAAATTAAAATTATCACTTGAAATAATAAAAGTAGGGTATTCTTTAGCGTTTAATTCTTGTAATGAGGTTTTGTTTAAGATTAATGCTTTGTAGTAATTAATCACTTTTTCATATCCTTTAATTGGTTTTATAATTATAATCTGACTTTTGGCATCTAAAAAAATACTTTTTACCGGCTCAAAAGTAAGGTCGCTAAAATTATTCCTGTTAAAATCTACCACTTTATTTTTGTAGGTATTAAGTTCTTTATCGGTATTTGGAACTACAATTACAACCAAAAATTCCGTATCAAAAATATGTTTATAAGGCACTTCTTTTTCTGTTTCAATGTCAATTTTAATTCCATCTTTCATCAATTTAAGAATTTTAAGTGCTTCTGGTTTTGACTCAGATTCAGGATGGTTTTCAACAAACGTTTCTAGAGCTACTTTAAAAGTATCTCTCGGCATAGTATGCCCTATTGATAATGCTGCCAGAAAATCAAATTTATCTTGAATATGATTTTCAGCAAAAATAGTTGTTGCCCTATCACATCGCATAATAACTTTATCATAATGTCCATCTTTAAAAAGCTCGTAAACAATAGAGTAATAATTATCTACTCTTCGTCTGTTTTCTCTGGTTACTTGATTATAAGTAGGATCTAAAATTATTTTAGCATATTCACTTTCAGGATAATTTCTGAGTACCAAATTTTTATATTTCTCCTCCATTTCATCATCTTTAATTAGTAAACTAATTCTATAAAGGTTAAACCAAGATGGAAGCACATAGCTTGATGTATCGTAATCTAAAATCAATCTTTCAAAAGATTTTATGGAGTGTGGGTAGTCTTGAAAGTCTTCTTTATAAATATTTCCTAATGCAAAAAGTGCCTCAATAATTTTATTGTGAGAAGCTTTCATTTTTTTATCCGTAAGTGGTAAAAATTGCATGTAATATTCGGGAGTGGTTTTTTCGTTTACTTTTGTTCCACTTGTGTCGGTTTTAGAAACATCATTTTCGTTTGCTATAGATTCCTCATCAGGTATTAAACTTTCTTTATTACTTCTTCTCCAATTGTCTTCTAATTTTCTATCTCCCCATTTTTTTCTAAAGTCCGAAAATCCAAACCCCATAGTATTTTGGTTATAGAAATACCATTCACCTTTGTTAGTTCCTCCACCCGGAACATTATTCTCCATAAAATCTACACTATTATTATTACTTTCGGCTAACTGCTTTTCTTGTTCCTCTTTTTCAGCTTTTGCAATTAAATCATCAATAACCTTAGTTCTAAATTCTACATCAGTTGCCATTCTTTGCAGACTATCTTCTTTTTGTACAATAACAATATTGTCCGCCAATTTTTTCAATGCTTTTGTTCGCATTTCAATTTTTTCATAGTCTTTATACTCTTTTGGCAATACGGTTAAACAACTATCATAATAATTGTACGATTTTAAGTATTTAGGAATTTCATAAAAATATTGACCCAACCTTAAATAAGTTACTGCTTTTTGTTTAGTATTTGTGGTACTGTATGCAGCAGATTTTGTAAGATAATCTATAGCTAATGAATCTTTTTCTTCTTTAAAAGCAATATCTGCCAAAGCATAATAAATCTGATCTTTATAATCTTCATTCTTTTTATCTTTTAGCATTTTTCTAAGCATTTTTTTAATACTACCCTGTTCTTCGCCTTCTGTATTAAAAGCTAATGCTCTACTGATTTTTGCATTAAAAAGCATTTCGTATTCAGGCTTCAATTTTATTACTTTACTAAAATAAATAGATGCTTGTTCAAACTCTTTTTGTTTTAACCAAAGTTGAGCTAACACATAATTGAATCTTATTTTATGGTGTTTCTTCCTAGTAGTTTCCAATGCTTTTTCGAGGTGTTTTATAGCCTCTTCTCTATTGTTTACTCGAATATAATAATCTGCAAAAACAGCATTAAATTCGCTAGCAAACTGTTTAGGAATACTTTTCTTTTCTTCTATTTTTTTCAGGATAGCTTCAGCTTTATTCAATTCTTTTAATTCCAAATGAGTTCTTGCTAACCAAATTTGAGCTTCGTAACCGGGCGGTTTTTTATTATAGGCTTTCGCCACATATTCAAAAACTTCTAATGCGATATAAAATTCTTGTTTATAAAAACGAGCTCTCCCCATTAACATATAACAATCATCAATCCACCTAACATGTTCTTCGTTTCTAATATATATAGAGTGTCTATCAATTACATTAGTGGTTTTATCTATCACTCTTTCCATATTGGGAAACATGCTTTTAGATTTTGCTTCATCAGGATAAATAAATATTGGAATAAGCTCAGAAAAATCATCGTTGTGTTCTTCTCGCAGCTTTTTCACATCTGCTTTCATAATTTCTCGGGCATTAAAATACCCATTATACCTTGCTGTGGTATTATGATAAGCTCTTCTGGTAAAAGTATTTTTCTTTCTTGAACAAGAAGCAAGCACCAATAAAAGCACAGATGTTATTAATATGATTTTTTTTTGCTTCAAAAAATAAATTTTGTGATGTATAACTACAAAATACAGTGTTTAGTATAAAAACATGCGAAGGTACTTAAATTTATATAGTCTGCACAGTTACAAAAGTGCTATTTTTTATTTGGAGTTGATAAATATTTCTTAATTCATTTTCGTTATTGCTTCAATTAAAAGTATATTTGTTACCTCTTAAAAGTAGCATATCATTTATGGAAAATTACATTGTTTCAGCTAGAAAATACAGACCGGTAACTTTTGATACTGTAGTTGGGCAACACTCCATTACTTCTACTTTAAAAAACGCCATTAAAACAGCACATTTAGCACAAGCATTTCTTTTTTGCGGACCACGAGGAGTAGGAAAAACTACTTGTGCAAGAATTTTAGCCAAAACCATTAACTGTTTTAATATTACTCAAAATATTGAGGCGTGCGATGAATGTGAATCATGCAAATCTTTTAATGAAGGACATTCTTTAAATGTGTATGAACTCGATGCTGCATCTAACAACTCAGTTGATGATATTAGAGCTTTAATAGATCAAGTGAGGTTTGCTCCTCAACTTGGCACACATAAGGTATATATTATTGACGAGGTACACATGTTGTCTCAAGCCGCTTTTAATGCTTTCTTAAAAACATTAGAAGAACCTCCAAAACATGCTATTTTCATATTAGCTACTACCGAAAAACACAAAATTATCCCAACAATTTTATCTCGTTGTCAGGTTTTTGATTTCAATAGAATTCAAATTGAAGATATTGCCAACCATTTGGCACACATTGCTGAAAAAGAAACTATTGAAGCTGAAAAAGAAGGCTTACATATTATCGCTCAAAAAGCAGATGGAGCCTTAAGAGATGCTCTTTCTATGTTCGACCAAATCGTTAGTTTTTCGGGAAATAAAATAACGTATCAGGATGTAATTGATAACCTTAATATTTTAGATTACGATTACTACTTTAAAATTACCGATGCTATTATTACTAACGACATTTCTAATGCACTGTTAATTTTTAATGAAATATTAAATAATGGTTTTGATGGACATAACTTCACTAACGGATTATCTGAACATTTAAGAAACTTATTGGTTTGCCAAGATAATGCAACAGTTAATTTATTAGAAGTAGGCCCTTCTATTAAAGAAAAGTACTTAGAGCAATCTAAAAAAATAAATCTTAATGATTTAATTTCATTTTTATCCATTACTTCCCAAACAGACACTACTTATAAAAGCAGTAAAAACAAACGGCTTTTGGTAGAAGTAATGTTAATGCAACTATGCAGTAGAAACTACTCGCAAGACGAAAAAAAAAAAGCCCATAATTAACCTCCCTTTTTCTAACAACAAAGAGTTAGCAAAAACTGTTGAGAAGCATGAGGGTGTTGTTGTTCAACCTAAAAAAGAACACCCCCAACCAACACCAACAGTTGTTAATGAACCTATAATTTCTCTTAATAAACCTGAAACAACAGCGGTTGAAGAAAAAAAAGCAACTTACAATCAGCAATTAGGTAGTTTTCAATTATCTGGAACAATTTCTATAAAAGAACAACTTGCCGACAAAGAAAACTCCGGTAAAAAAGAAGATACCTCAGAAAAACCTACCGCACCTTTTACAAAAGAAGCATTCTTTACTCAATGGAAAATTTATAAGGACAAACTTTTAGCTGATGGTCAAATTATGTTTGCTTCAGCTTTTGAAAACACTCCTGAAATTAAAGGTACACTAATAAAAGTTATTGTAGAAAATAAAGCCATAGTTGATGAGTTTACTGCTCAGAAACCTGATATCTTAGACTTTTTTAGAGCTACGCTTAATAATTATAGTATCGATTTTGAATTGAGCATTAATAAAGACAAAGCCAATAAAAAAGCGTTTACTCCAGAGGAAAAGTTTGAAAAAATGTCAGAAAAAAATCCTGTCTTAAAACTATTAAAAGATAGATTAGATTTAGAGGTTGGGTATTAACAAAAAAGTCCCAATTAAATTGGGACTTTTTTTATATCAATATTATACCTTTTTTATGTTCCAAAAACACTACTCGCAACAAATTCATGTGTTGGATTGGTGATTAATACCGGAATCTCAGCATCGTTAGCAATTACTTCTTGTTCATCGCTACCAAAGAAATCAGGCAATAAAGCTCCTTCTTGTGTATTTACAATAACAATTAAATCTGCATCCATTTTAGCGGCATATCTTACCAATTGTTTTTTAAAGTTTCCGCTTCCTTCTACCGCTCTGTCTATTTCGTAAGGTAAATTTTTCTCATCGAAATATTTTTTAGCAAAGCTTAATTCTTGATTTAGTTTTTTCTTTAAAAATTCATCAGATTCAGAATCAGCAAAAATGTGAATTCTGCTTTTGAAATGCTTAGCAATACTTGCTGCAATTTTTAATTTTTGTTTGGTTATATCTGCATGATCAATAGGTACAACAATATCATCATATGTATCTGTTGCTGATGGTTCTTTTTCTTGAACTACAATAAAAGGTACTTTCGAATGCGAAATTACTTTTATGGCATGACTACCCAATATTTTTTGCATTCCTCTTGCTCCATGTGTTCCCATTACAATATATCCGGCAGAAATTTCGGATGCAACATCTCCAATATCTTCAAATATACTTCCTATTCTTACAACTACGTGCATGTTAACACCATACTTGTTTTCAGCTTTTAAAGCAATTTCTTTTAATTTTTCACGAGTAGGTTCAACTTCTTTTTGTTTTGACACAACATGCAAAAGGTAAACATCACCTCCATAAGATTTAGCTACCTGAGCAGCATGACTGATTGCACAATCTGCAACAGATGTAAAATCATGAGGAACAAGTACTTTATAAATTTCTTTATCCATAGAATTGTAGTTTTTTTGAAATTATTCCGAACAAATATAATATTATTCTTATTATTTTGAAGAACTTATCAAAAAAGTTTTTATCAAATATCTTTTAATTTAAACGTCTCCATAAACTTTGTAGTGAAATCTCCTTTTCTAAACTTCTCATCTTGCATTAATTGCTGATGAAAAGGAATAGTAGTTTTAATTCCTTCTATAATATACTCATCTAGCGCTCGTTGCATTTTCAAAATAGCTTCTTCTCTAGTTTGAGCCACCGTTATTAACTTAGAAATCATAGAGTCATAATAAGGAGGAATTACATAACTGGCATAAGCATGTGTATCTATTCTAATTCCATGTCCACCAGGAGAATGATACGTCTTAATCACTCCCGGACTTGGTCTAAAGTCATTAAAAGGATCTTCTGCATTAATTCTACATTGAATCGCATGAAGTTGTGGATAGTAGTTTTTACCAGAAATTTTATCTCCGGCAGCTAATTTTATCTGTTCTTTAATTAAATCAAAATTAATTACTTCTTCAGTAATGGTATGTTCCACTTGAATACGCGTATTCATTTCCATGAAATAAAAATCTCTGTTTTTATCTACTAAAAACTCAACAGTACCAACACCTTCGTATTTAACTGCTAAAGCAGCTTTTATAGCAGCTTCTCCCATCTTCTCTCTCAACTTATCCGTCATAAATGGCGAAGGAGTTTCTTCTACTAATTTTTGATGTCTTCTTTGAATAGAACAATCTCTTTCTGAAAGGTGACACGCATTTTTGCCGTCTCCTGCAATTTGAATTTCGATATGACGAGGCTCTTCAATAAATTTCTCCATGTACATTCCGTCATTTCCAAAAGCAGCCGCAGCTTCTTTTCTGGCAGAATCCCAAGCAGCTTCCATTTCCTCTTCATTCCAAATTACACGCATACCTTTACCACCTCCACCGGCAGTAGCTTTCATCATTACAGGATATTTTATTTTTTTAGCCGTTGCTTTTGCATCTGCTAAATCTTTTAATAATCCTTCAGAACCTGGTACAACAGGAACTCCTGCTTTAATCATAGTAGTTTTTGCAGAAGCTTTATCTCCCATAGCATCAATCATTTCTGGTGATGCTCCGATAAATTTTATTCCATTTTCCTGACAAATTTTTGAAAATTTGGCATTTTCAGATAAAAATCCATATCCGGGATGAATAGCATCAGCATTTGTAATTTCAGCCGCTGCAATTATATTAGGTATATTAAGGTAAGATAATGAGCTTTGAGCTGGACCTATACAAACAGCTTCATCTGCAAATCTAACATGCAAACTATCTTTATCTGCAGTAGAATAAACAGCAACCGTGCTAATTCCCATTTCTTTACAAGTTCTGATAACACGTAAAGCTATTTCACCTCTATTTGCAATTAATATTTTTTTAAACATAATTTAAATTTGGAAATTAAACAATTTGAAAATTTGAAAACGAATCTATTAAGATAGATTACAGTTTGTTCAAAATATTAATTTAACTTGGATCTACTAAAAACAATGGTTGGTCGTACTCAACAGGAGAACCATCATCAACTAAAATTTTAACGATTTTTCCGCTAATTTCAGCTTCAATTTCGTTAAACAATTTCATTGCTTCAATAACACAAACTACTGTTTCGTTTTTCACCTCATCACCAACACTAACATAGTTAGGCTTATCTGGAGAAGGTTTTCTATAGAAAGTTCCAATCATTGGAGACTTAATAGTAACATAATTAGCATCTTCACTTGGCGCTTCTTTTGCCGGAGCAGCAGGTGCAGCTTGAGGTTGTGCCTGAGGAGCAGCAGCTGCAGGAGCTTGCTGAGCCTGTTGTTGCTGTTGCGGTTGAACAACTTCTTGTCTGATTACCTCAACAGTTGGCTGATTACCTCTTTTATAAGGAGGAGTTTTTATTGTGATTTTAAAATCTTTGTTTTCAATTTCAACTTCACTTACTCCCGATTTTGCAACAAATTTTATTAGTTCTTGAATTTCTGATGACTTCATAATTTATTTGTTTTTGTTATTTTATTTATTTGTATCGTAAGCCCACTTTACCCAAATAGCTCCCCAAGTAAATCCACCACCAAAAGCAGATAAAATTACATTATCTCCTCTTTTAAGTTGATTTTCCCATTCCCACAAACATAAAGGTATTGTACCCGAAGTGGTATTTCCATAACGCTGAATGTTAAGCATCACTTTTTCGTCACTTAACCCCATTCTTCTAGCTGTGGCATCGATTATTCTTTTATTTGCCTGATGTGGCACTAACCAAGCGACATCATCGCTGGTTAAGTTATTTTTTTCCATAATTTCAGCAGAAACATCTGCCATATTAGTTACAGCAAATTTAAATACCGCCTGTCCCTCTTGATGGATATGATGTTCTTTATTTTTAACCGTTTCTAATGTAGGTGGATAAGCAGATCCTCCTGCTTTTTGATGCAGGTGTTGAAATCCTGACCCATCACTTCTTAGAATAGAATCTTTCACTCCAAAGCCTTCTTCATTTGGTTCTAACAGTACTGCTCCACATCCATCTCCAAAAATAATACAAGTCGCTCTATCTTCGTAGTCTACCAAAGCAGACATTTTATCAACTCCTACTACCACTACTTTTTTATGAGAACCTGATTCAACGTATTTTGAACCTGTTGTTAATCCATAAAGAAAACCTGAACAAGCAGCATTAATATCAAAGCCAAAAGCATTAGTTGCTCCAACTTTATCTGTAATAATATTGGCTGTTGCCGGAAAAATATGGTCAGCTGTAACAGTACAGCAAATTAATAAATCTATTTCTTTTGGAGAAATACCTCTTTTTTCACACAATCCTTTTACTGCTTCTGCTGCCATTACTGAAGCACCTTTACCTTCACCTTTTAATATCCTTCTCTCTTGAATTCCTGTTCTTGAAACAATCCATTCATCAGAAGTGTCTATCATGGTTTCTAACTCCTTGTTTGTTAAAACATAATCAGGAACATAGCCATTAACAGCAGTAATCGCGGCAGTAATTTTACTCATAATTTAGTTTTGCTTTAAAAGTGGGTATTCTATTTTGAAAATAATTTTCAAAATTAGAAGAGATTTATAAAAAACAAAAACTTACTGAATTAATTCAGTAAGTTTTGCTAGTCTTTTTTAGATAGCTACTGATTTCTCTACTGCTAACTTACCTCTGTAATAACCACAATCACCACAAACTCTGTGATAAAGAACAGGTGCTCCACAATTTGAACAATTTACAACAGTTGGTGCAACAGCTTTGTAGTGAGTTCTTCTTTTGTCTCTTCTCGTTTTCGAGGTTTTTCTTTTAGGATGTGCCATTTTTATTTAGTTTTCTGTTTTTAAATTTATTAATTGAGCCCATCTAGGGTCGATTTCTTCTTCTTTTTGTTTTGTATTCTTTACTTGTATTTCTTTAAGTTTTTTTATTACCTCTGGATTACACTCACTTTTTTTGTGCTTTCTCCTCTGAGGAATATTTATTTGAATAAACTCGTAAATGTATGGAGAAACATCAATTTGATGCTCACTTTCCGGCAAAATAACTATTTCATCTGTGCCTTCATACATTTCCTCTCCAAATTTTACAATTAATTGCTCCTCACACTCTACTTCAATATCTACCGGCTCCAAACATCTATCACAATCTACATTAATTTTTCCTTCAATAGAAAAATCTAGTAACATCATGGTTGATTGTTTCTCTAATGCTAAATCTACTTTAAAACTAGCATCATTGTAATCTTCATTTTCAAATAAACTAAAGAACGTTTTATTGACTTTAAAGTCAAACTGATAAATTCCTTGTTTCAACCCTGAAAAATCTATTGTGTATTCCTTTTGAAACTTCACTTAATTCAGTATTAATGAAAGCGGACAAAGTTATGAATTAATTTCTTTGTAAAAAAAGTATAAAGTGTATTTTTTAATCTCTCTTAAATTCAAGATAAAAATCACTTGTTAACAACTCATAATCAAACGAATAAACATGCCTTTTATCAGTCTCTATAGTCAAATTTTCAACCACTAATACAGCTTCCTTTCTCGAAAACTCTAACAAAACTCGTTTGCAAGCTTTTTTTGGATTGGGAAAAACATTCATTTTCTTATTTAAATACAATGAATATTTTTTTGCAAGCTCAACAAAATGTTCTGCTTCTTTTGGTAACACGACCGAAAAAACACCTTCCGATTTCAACAAGCGATTAACATGAAAAGCCAGTTGTTCAAAAGGAAGTAGCGAATTCTGTCTAGCAATATTCCTTTTCTGTTCTTTAGGCTGATAAGTATTATTAAAAAATGGTGGATTTGAAATTATGGTATCGTATTTTTTATCGGGAGCATAATCTTGCAACGCTATATGATGAGCAAAAACACGATCGTTCCATTTACTATTAGCAATATTAATTGTTGATTGAATAAAAGCATTTTCTTCAATATCAATAGTATCTATCACAACATTTGAATTCCTTTGAGCTGCCATTAAAGCCATCAACCCTGTTCCACTACCAATATCCAACACACTTCCGTCCTGTATGTTCGCCCAAGCACCAAGCAATACTCCGTCAGTACCTACTTTCATAGCACACTTATCCTGCTCTATAAAAAATTGTTTGAATTGAAACCCTCTACTCATCTCAAAGGTAATTTATTCCAAATAAATATCAATTAAGCCTTCGGGAGCATTTGTTTTGATTAGTTGTTTTTCGCGATTAACTTCAACAATAAAATCATCGTTAACAGGAATAAGAATTTCTTTATTATCAGGAGAAATAATTTCTAACACTGCCTGATGAGGATAGTCCAACACCTGATTAATTATTCCTAAATTTCCTTTGTGCAAATCTTCAACAGCAAAACCTACTACTTCGTGGAAATAAAACTTATTTCCTTTCAGTGGCGGAAGCATACTTAGAGGCAAATATACTTCTTTAGCAACAAGGTTTTTAGCCTCATCAACTTCTTCTACACCATCTAATTTTATAACAACAGTATTGTTATTTTGCAAGGTTGTTTTGGTAACAAAAAAAGGAACCAGTTGGTTATCCATTTTGTTTATTCGGATAAAAACTGATTCCAATTTCTTGTAAGCATTTGGTTGATCAACATCAAGTTTTACAACCAATTCTCCATTTTTTCCATGCACTTTAGAAGTATAGCCTAAATAAAAGGTTTCTTCTATTTTCATGTATAATTATTAATCTTCTTTTTTCTCTTCTTCAGCAGGAGCCTCTTCTTCTTTAGCTTCAGCTACGGGAGCCTCTTCAGTTGCCGGTGCTTCTTCTTTCTTCTTTTACTTCAGCAGCTACTTCTTCAGCAGGAGCTTCAGTAGCTTCTTCTACAGCTTCTTCAGCTACAGGAGCTTCTTCAACCGGAGTATTTTTAGCAGCTATTTCAGCAGCTTTTTTATCTTTAGCTTCTTGCTCTGCTTTTAATCTAGCTTTTTCTTGTTCTTCTTTAGATTTAGAAAGGCTATCTTTTTTACCTTCAATTTTACCTTCTTTGTCTTTCATCCAAGCTTCGAATTTCTTATTTGCTTGTTCTTGAGTCATAGCTCCTTTCAACACACCTCTATCTAAGTGATCTTTGTGAAGCACTCCTTTGTAAGACAATAATGCACGACAAGTATCTGTTGGCTGTGCACCTGTTTTTACCCAATACAATGCTCTATCAAAATCGATATCGATAGTTGCCGGGTTAGTGTTTGGATTGTAAACACCTAATTTTTCAATGAATTTCCCATCACGTGGGGCTCTTGCGTCTGCTACAACAACATGGAAAAAAGCATATCTTTTTTTACCGTGACGTTGTAATCTAATTTTTGTAGACATTTTCTAATGTTTAAAAATTGATAAATAAATAATTAGTTCTCCCAAAATAAATTGGGGCTGCAAATTTACAAATTAGTTTGAATTATACAATTATTTATTAAAAAGTTTAAATGCCGTTCAAAATTGAACTACACACTGTCTTAAAACAGCTTACAACTCTTTCAAAACTTAACTGTCATTCGAAATAGTGATTCCTTCCGCAATAGAAAAGTTAATTTTTAACTACTTTCTTGCTTACATAAAACTTGTCGTCAAATACAAAAGTAACAAACAATGTTTGGACTCCACTTATTTTGTTGAGTTTAATTTTATGATGCGTTTCTCCTGCATTTACAACTTTAATCTTTCCTTCTTGCACTATAGCTCCTTTAATATCTGTTACAAAATAATCTACCGGTGATGGGCTCTCCATTTCAAAAGAAACATTCAATACATCATTTACAGGATTAGGGTATAGGTTTACCTGATAAGGATTTTTACCATTAATTTCATACACACTTTGATGAGTATCTTTAATTAAATAAACTTTATAAATTTTATTATCGGCAGAAGTGGTATTAGTTACATTATTAGCAAATGGGTTAATGGTAGGACTTAAAATCCCTCCAAAAATATAGCCCAACAAAATGGTATCTGCTTGAATAGCGTCTAACTTAATTACTTTTGATTCGTGGTGAGGCAAGTCTTTATTAACAAAAAACTCTGAACCTGCACCTCTATATCCTGGCATTTCTATTGGTAACTGAACTTCAAGTAAATTACCAGAGGAATCTCTACTCATTCTACTAATGGTTTTTACAAATGGCACCTGATTATCCTGAACAAGTGTATTATTTTGATAATAATACTGACTCATTCCTCCAAAAAACAAATTGTGCATTTCGTTATTAATACTATCGTGCAAAGCAACTTTTGCTCCGTGATAATTACTTAAATATTGATTAAATGAAGTAATAGGGCTATGTCCTGAAGCAGTAATATCAACAGGATAAAGAAATGGCAAATCTACGTTTATCTGAAAAACGCCTGACGAAATGGTATAACCATGACTACCATCAGGGTAAATTTGAGGCAATAAATTATAATCTCTTCTTCTTAAATGTATGGGATCTGTAATGGTTGAATAATTAGAAAAACTTAGTTGAGTTCCCGAATTGTTAAACACAAACTTTCTTATTTGATTGGTATATTTTTGGACAAAAGTAGGGTTATTCATTGGGTTGTATCTTCCATCAAATCGATGTCCACCAATAAGATAAATTTCGTTACCTATTTTTCCCATTTGCCCACCTGTAACTGCAAAAGCTGTGTCGGTGATTTGTTTAAAATATGGAGTAATAGATGCATTGTTAATTACTGCATTCATTAAGTCTGAAACCTGAACCGATGCTAAATACGGAAAAGTAATATGATCGTTGGCAGTTGGTGAAAAAGCATATCCTCCAATAATATACAAGGTATCATTATCCTGATAAAAATTCATATTAGTTGATTGCAGTTGTTCTTTTAAATTAATTGGTAACGCTGACACACTTGACGACCAATATTGCTGGTTAACAGGATCTATTACTAAAATATTTTGATTGTTTTGATTTTCAGGAAATGCATTAAAGGGCTGTCGAGCGTGAATACCATCGAGTCTCCCTCCTATCACCAACCATTTACCATCATGCTGAGCATAAGCAAAAGAGTGTACTCCAGGCAAATTAGAAATGGTTACAGAATCTAAATGAACGGAATAATTAAAATTATTTTGGGCTGTTAATACCAACGAAAAAAACAGCCAAAAGAAGGTGGTAAGCTTTAAATGTTTCATTTAATTGTAGTTTAGTTGAATAATTATTCAAATGTAAGCCCTCTAGTTTCTAAAATTTGGTAACATTTGTTACATAAAAAAATATTCAACTGAAATGTGTGGAATTAGTGGCTATATTTCCAATAAAAAACTTCCTTTATCGGCAATGACAAATGCATTGCACCACCGAGGTGTTGATACAACCGGAAATATTGAAAAAGAAATCAATAGCCGCTATGTAGGCTTGGGTCACAACAGACTAAGTATTATCGACCTTTCGGAAAACGGCAATCAACCTTTTTCATCTTCCGATGGTAAAGTACATTTAATTTATAATGGTGAAACGTACAATTTTCAGGAATTAAAAACCACTTATTTAGCAAACGAAAAATTTAGCTCTAGTTCTGATACGGAAGTATTGTTAAAACTCTATTTACTTAAAGGTATCGATTTCGTTCACTTGCTCAATGGTGATTTTGCTTTTGCTATTTTAGATGAAAACATCAACCAACTTTATTTAGTGAGAGACCGAGCAGGAGTTAAGCCCTTGTATTTTCATAAAAATGAAAGCTCTTTGGTTTTTGGATCAGAAATAAAAGCCATTATAAAAGCGGGAGTTCAACCTCAACTAGATACCGAAAACCTAATGAATTATTTTGTTTTCAAATATTCTCCGAAATCGGAAACCTTGTTTAAAAACATTTTTAAACTTCCCCCTGCTCATATTGGCACTTTCGATATTAATTCGGGAACTTTTGAAACAACTGCTTATTGGCAATCAAAAAAGCAAAGTAATTATAGCAATATCTCTTATCCTGAAGCTCAAGAAGAACTCCGTAACTTAATGCAAGATGCTGTTGAAAAAAGATTAATTGCCGATGTTCCTATTGGCACTTTCCTATCCGGTGGAATTGATTCTTCTATTATTGCCTCTTACCTAAAAGACAATACTAATATTAAACATTATTGTGCAGGAAAGGCTGCTGAAGATTTGAAAAAAGAAGGCACTACCTCTGATTATTACTATGCCGAAAAATTAGCCAACGAATGGAACTTATCGCTTTCTAAGATTGCTATTGGTAGCGACAATACCACACTTGAAAATATTAGAACAACCATTCAGTACAGTGATGATTTAATTGCTGATGGCTCTCAAATTCCTTCTTACCTAATTACACAAGAAGCAGCTAAACACTCAAAAGTTATTTTATCGGGCATGGGTGCTGACGAACTTTTTTTAGGTTATGCCGGACATCAACTCGCATTAATAGATGGTTGGCTGCACAAAATGCCTTTGTCGGTAAAAATTTCTCATGTATTGGCTAATCTCGATCAAGGAAAAGGAAAGTTTAAAGCTTTTAGAAGGTATTTACATAAATTGGGAAAATACCACAACTACCCTAATTACCGATTTGGCATTTATACCATTGTCGGAGATTTTGAAAATGCAGCTAGTATTTTTGGCAACAACAAAGAAAAAACCATTGATTTACTTTCTTCTTATTTTCCTGAAGAACAAAACCCGTTTGATGCTTTTACTGATTTTGAACACGAAAATTTCTTACAAAAAAATGTAGCTTATTTCGATAGAATGACCATGGCAAATTCTATTGAAGCTCGTGTACCTTTTTTAGACTACAGAATTATAGAGTTGGCTTATGCCCTGCCAAGAAATTACAAACTCAATAAATTTGGAAAAACCAAAGCTGTTTTAAAAGATGCTTACAAAACTGCTTTACCCAACTACATCACCAACCGAAGAAAAGCAGGTTTCGGAATGCCTTTGAGAAGTATTTTTAGTTCTGAAGAAAAAATAAATGAACTGCTCGACAAAGACTTTTTCCATCAAATCGATGGGTTTTCAATGATGCATATCGAACGTATTATTCAAGCTCATTTGCAAGGTAAAGAAGATAATTCTGCACTCATTTACGCCCTTATTTCTTTTCAGGAATGGTATAAAATGTATATTGATTGAATTTAACAAAATAAACACTACCAAAATCAACTATCTTCGTTTTTTTTCAGCGGAGTTAAAGCAGGAAACTACCACAAAACAGTCCCGAGGCACACTATAATTAAGCTTTTTTACTCATCTCTATAATTTATTTTCTCTGCTTCTAAATGATTGAATTTAATATATAAATTATCATTTCTAAAAACATTCATATACAAAGAGTTTTTATTTTTATATAAACTATCTCCTATCATAATCTCATGATAAATATCAAGCGTAAAGGTTGGAACATTTTTTCCTGTTGATAATTTAATAGTGAGATTATTGTGATTTTTTTTATCTCTATATTTTTCAATCACTATCCCATTATATTTATAATTTAACACTCTCTCATTTGTCATTTCTTTACCAGATTTGGTTATTATAATAAACAAACTAAATAAAAGGATAAATCCTATTAATATTCCTAAAATAATTTTCTGATTTTTATCCATGTCAAAAATCCCATAAGTAAGTTTTTCTTTGACCAACAATCGGTCGTTTTTTTTATATCGGTTCACTTTTTAACCATTTCTAACACCATATTATCACTTAAAAGATTGGTTTTATCATAAATAACAATGTTTCTTCCTCCTATATGTTCAGCAACATCCATTAAAGCTCTATTTTCAACCGAAGACAAACCTCCTTCAATTTTCTCCATTGGTTGAATTAATATATTAAATGAAGAAACTGGTTCGCCTTCAAATAATTCTTTTATAGTTTGTATTAAAAACTCTTCTCCTTGTTCATAGTCAGCAAATAACAATCTACTGCTTGAAAAAGGTTTAATAGCCTCTTTTTTTAATTCTTTTTTGCTTTCAACATCTCTTATAAATACAATATTTGTATATAATCTAATGTATAAAGTTTTTCTCTTTTTAAAGTTAAACATGTAAATTTATATAAATATATTAATTACTCATAAAACTTCTTAGACGCATTCCAATACACATCCATTTCTTCCAGCGTCATGTCGCTTAGCGTTTTACCCTCTTTTTTAGTTTCGGTTTCTAAATATTGAAAACGGTTAATGAATTTTTTATTGGTTTTTTCCAAGGCATCTTCGGGATTGATATTCAAGAATCTTCCATAATTCACTACTGCAAAAAGTAAGTCGCCATATTC
Source organism: Vicingaceae bacterium (assembly GCA_036567945.1). Classification (GTDB taxonomy): domain Bacteria; phylum Bacteroidota; class Bacteroidia; order Flavobacteriales_E; family Vicingaceae; genus BRH-c54. Next base: position 8,740 of record DATCTM010000045.1, on the reverse strand, counting down.
TGCTTCAATGCGTTCTTGGTTTTGAGCGTCCACCTCCTCTTTAAGCTCCTCCATTTCTTCTTTTACTTTTTCCCAAACTTGCTCTTTGTTATCCCAATCAAAACCTACTCCTCTGGCTTTATCCTGTATTCTTATGCATTTTATTAATGCCGGAAGTGATTTGGGCACGCCTTCCAACACAGAAGTTTTACCTTCTTTCAGTTTTAATTTCTCCCAATTGGATTTTACTTCTTCTTCATCTTTAACAGTTACATCGCCATAAATATGAGGGTGACGATGAATTAATTTCTCACAAACACCATTTAACACATCTGCCATATCAAAATCATTCGTTTCTGAACCAATTTTAGCATAAAAAACAAGATGCAACATTAAATCGCCCAACTCTTTTTTGATTTCTTCCATATCATTATCCAAAATGGCATCGGTAAGTTCATAGGTTTCTTCAATCGTTAGGTGACGAAGACTTTGCATGGTTTGTTTTTTATCCCACGGACATTTTTCTCTCAGTTCATCCATAATGGTTAACAAACGTTCAAAGGCTTTTAATTTTTCTTGCATCATAAAAAATGGTATTTCGGTTTTATCTTCTATTTTTGTTTGGTGGTAAAAATGATTTTCAAATATCGACTATTTTTATGTCTTTTCCTTAGTTGGCAAACATCATTTTCTCAACAAAGCGTTCCTGAATTTGGAATTGAAGAAACTGTTCATTATGGTTCTATATTACCTCATCGCCCAATAGTAACCGAAATTATTGAAGGGCATTCTTTTATTTATGAAGTTTCTTTTTATAAAAACACCACTGGAAATAAAGCATGGCAGCAACTCTTTAATTATCCAAAGACTGGTATCTCGGCTATGTATATAAATTTAGGGAATGATGATGAGTTAGGTAGTTCTTTTGGCATATTTCCTTATATTCAATTCCCGTTGAGCAAACAAAAAATTAGATGGGAACTTCGTTTTGGATATGGTTTCGGTTATGTAGAAAAACCTTTTGACCGTGCAGACAATTATAAAAACATAGCCATAGGTTCTAGGTTTAATGCACTCATAAATGTAAATTCTTTATGGAAAATTCAGGCCTCTAAACATATCGCTTTTTCTGCGGGTATTTCTTTAGTCCATTTTTCTAATGGTTCTTTTGTACGTCCAAACTTAGGTTTTAACGTCTTTTCATTGAATACGGGTGTTTCTTATAGTTTCGGTAAGGATAAAGAAACCCAAACAACTACCCTTCCTAACAAAGAAAAAACATGGGAACATTTTATAGTTGCCAATACCGGGTTAAAAGAAATCCCTCCTGTGGAAGGTCCTAAGTATTACATCGCAAATATTGCTTACAACATGGTAAAACCAATTAATAACAAAACCTCTTTTGGTTTTAGTGCCGATATTTTTTACAACAAATCAATAGAAGCTTTAATTGAATACAATGACAATATAGAGGCATCAAAAACTGATAATTTAAGAACGGGACTTGGAGCGATGTACGGAATAAACATAGGAAATATAATGCTTTCTTTACACATGGGTGGATATATTTTACCAAGTTATAAAAAGGATGGTTATTTTTATCATAGAATAAACTCTAGATATAAAATAAACGACAACTTATTTTTTAATTTAGGATTAAAAAGTCATTGGGCGGTAGCTGATTTCATTGAAGTAGGTCTGGGATTTAGAATAAAATAAATGCAACTTGTTTTAAAATATAGAATTTTCTTTTTTGCAATTATTATGATTGTGCTAAATGCTTGTGTAAAAGAAAATGCTTGTATTAAATCTACCGGAAAACAAATTATAGAGACAAGAATTATTGGCAATGATATTACCCATATTATTTTAAAAGATAAATTGAATTTGGTGCTCCGTCAGGATAGTATTGCTTCACTTACTATTGAAGGTGGAGAAAACTTATTAAAATATGTTAGAGCTAGGCAAAAAGGAACGGAATTAGAATTGAAAAACGATAACAAGTGTAATTTTTTAAGAAGCTACAAAGAAGAAATTACAGTTTACCTAACCTTACCTAATATAAAGTACATCAATTATACAGGCTTTGGAAATGTTAGTAGTTTGGGAGAATTAAAATTAAACGAGTTTACTTTTGAAACACGCAACGGAACAGGAAGCATTAATCTTACAATAGATGCTCAAAAAATAAATATTTTACAACACACCGGTCCTGCAGATTTCACTTTAAATGGAAAAGCTAAGTTTACTTATTTATTTTCAGGAGGGTCAGGTTGGTTAACTTGCAAAAACTTAATTAGTGAGAATGCCCATGTCAACCATGATGGAACAGGAGATGTAATTCTGACATCAACTAATAATTTACTTGTAGAATTAACTTCATTAGGAAACATTGAATATTATAGCAATCCAAGCATTACTATTAGTCAATACACCGGAAGAGGAAAACTAATTAAGAAATAAGGTTTACTCTCCTAAAAGTGCTTTTTTCAAGTTTTTATCGGCAGGCACATCAGAAAGCCAAATGCCAAATAATGCTTTTTTAAAATCAAGCCCTTCAATTTTTGCCATTAATTTGCCATTTTTAACAACTAGAGTTGCTTTATTAGGAACATAAAAAATATCAAACACATCACCTTTTTTTATTTCATCTTTAAACGCTCCAATAAACTGATCTATCTCTTTTTGGATGGGAGCAGTTTTTCCATTCGTAGAATTTTTAAAGCCTTCATTAACGGCACTTATCATTTTATCACTTGTAATTAATGAAGAAACAATTTGCAATTTTATAGCAATATGTTCATTGGCTTCAACAATTTTTTTAGCATCAGTAGATTTGGTTTTAATATATAACCCTGCCACATACATATCCATAAATAACTTTACTCTGGCACCTGCTCCATTAAGCTCTAATTCTGTTTCGCCAACTTTTACTTTTTTAGGCATGGTAACATCGCCAATAGTAATTTGAGCTTGAGTTATAGTTGTTGTTAAAATCAGTAAAACAAGTAACAATAATTTTGAATTTTTCATAGCTTTTAGTTTATGAAGTTGGTAAATCTCCTTCTTCAGGTTTATTTTTATCTCTAATCTCTAAGTTTATATCTTCTAAATCTTCTTCGCTGGTTATTTTTTTATCTGCTTTGGCATGAGCAATACTTGCATTTAACTCATAACCAATTAACAAAACTAAGGAATTAAAATAAATCCACAATAAAACTACAATTAATGTACCTATAGAACCATACACTTTATTATAATTAGCAAAGTTGTTTACGTAAAATCCAAAACCTGCAGAAATCAGTATTGCTAAGCCTGTCGCTAATGTAGAACCTGCCGACATAAACCTAAATTTACCACCTTTTAAGTTACCAAAATAATAAATGGAAGATATGCCTGTAAAGAACAAAATAAGTAAGGTAAGCATTTTAATTACGGCAAGCGACCCTAAAGAAATATCAGCTGGAAGCCACTCTTGAGTGATTAAATAATTAATAATTACTTTATAGAAAACCATTAAAAAAATAGCCAACACCATTAATACAGTTAGGATGCCTAATATTAAAAAAGAGGTTAATCGTTGCCTTATAAAACCTATTTTTTTCTGTAGTGAATGATAAGAATGATTAAACTCTTCAATCATAGAATTAACGCCATCGCTTGCAAAGTATAGTGCAAAAATAAATCCTAATGAAAGCAAAGTATCATGTCTTTTATGCACCAAATCGTCCATCGTGCTTCTAGTCATTTCAAATGCATCATCTGGTAATAATCCTTCTAAAAGAACCAATAAGTTATTATAAAAATCATCAATAGGAATATAAGGTAATAAGGAAAGTAAAAAAATTAATGCAGGAAAAATAGCCAAGAAAAAACGAAAAGCCAACGCTGCAGCTCTTGTAGTTAAAGAGCTTTCTTGCATACCTTTAAATAGAAAAGTTAATACTTCAAACAGTGGGATCCCATCAAAACCAGGTAAAACAATTTTTTTCGACCAAGCAATAAGTTGCTTCACCACTTTTAAATCGAGTATTTTTTTTACAATTTTTGATGCCATATAGCTAAAATAAAAAAAGCCTATGTTTTTTCAAACGTAGGCTATAAAAATATTTCTTAAAAAAGAAAAGAATAAACTTAATTACTCTTCAGCTTTTCTTAATTTCTCAACATAGATAGCTTTAATTTTCTGTGCTCTGTTAATTACAGAAGGCTTATCGTACTGTTTTCTATTTCTCAATTCTTTAATAGTCCCAGTTCTTTCGTACTTTTTCTTGTACTTCTTTAAAGCTCTTTCGATGTTTTCACCATCTTTAATCGGTATAATTATCATTCCTATTGTGTTTTTAAAATTATTAAAAGGGCTGCAAATTTAAAGATAAAATTATAATCTGCAAGTTTTTTATTTTAATATTTCTCTTGATATAACTAATTTTTGAATTTCTGATGTCCCTTCACCAATAGTACAAAGTTTAGCGTCTCTATAAAACTTCTCTGCAGGAAAATCTTTGGTATATCCATAACCTCCAAAAATTTGTACTGCGTCTGTAGAAACTCTAACAGCAACCTCAGAAGAATAATATTTAGCCATTGCAGATACTTTAGTAACAGGCAATCCTTTATCTTTAAGGTCTGCTGCTTCATAAATTAACAATTCTGACGCTTCAATATCAGTTGCCATGTCTGCTAACTTAAAAGCAATTGCCTGAAATTGAGAAATTGGTTGATTAAACTGTTCTCTCTCTTTAGAATAAGCTAAAGCAGCTTCATAAGCACCTTTGGCAATACCTAATCCTAACGATGCAATAGAAATTCTTCCACCATCTAAAACCTTCATTGCCTGAATAAATCCTTCTCCAACATTTCCCAACACATTATCTTTATGCACCCTACAATCTGCAAATATTAATTCAGCAGTTTCAGAAGCTCTCATTCCTAATTTATTTTCTTTTTTTCCTGATGAAAAACCCGGAGTTCCTTTTTCAATAACAAAAGCAGTCATCCCTCTTGAATCACCTTTTTCACCAGTCCTAGCAATTACTACTGCAATATCTCCAGAAATAGCGTGAGTAATAAAGTTTTTAGCACCATTTAGTACCCAATAATCACCATCTTGTTTAGCGGTAGTATTCATTCCTCCTGCATCAGAACCTGTATTATGTTCTGTTAATCCCCAAGCTCCAATCCATTCGGCAGTTGTTAATTTAGGTAACCATCTTTTTCTTTGCTCTTCATTGGCAAACATATAAATATGGTTGGTACAAAGAGAATTATGTGCAGCAACTGAAAGCCCAATAGAGCCGCAAACTTTTGCAATTTCAGAAACTACCACAACATATTCACTATAACTCATTCCCGAACCACCATATTCTTGTGGAACAACTGCTCCCATTAAGCCTAACTCTCCGAGTTTTTTAAATACTTCTACAGGAAACTCTTGAGTCTCATCCCATTCCATCATCTTTGGACGAATTTCTTTTTCTGCGAAATCTCTAATCATGTCAGCAATCATTCGCTGATTTTCTGTATATTCAAAATTCATATTGTAATAAGTTAAGTTACCTTCTTTATTTCTAGAATGAAATTAAGTTGATAATATTGTTTGTATATTTTTTTAATTTTTCACTTCCTTTTAAAAATTCCAATTCCACTACAAAAGAGAAGCCGGATACGTTGGCATGTTGCATTTGTATTAATTCTGCTGCAGCTGCTGCTGTACCTCCTGTAGCCAACAAATCATCATGAATCAACACATTCCAATCTTTTTTTACCACATCCTGATGCATTTCCATTGCAGCTGTTCCATATTCTAACTCATATTCATAAGAAACTGTTTTGTAAGGTAATTTACCTCTTTTTCTAATAGGAATAAATGGAATATTTAACTTGTTAGCCAATAAAATTCCGAAGAAAAAACCTCTACTTTCAATACCAACTATGGCATTCAAATTCATTTTTTCAGATTGTTTAGCTAATTCATCAACAATTTCGGAACAAAGTTGTTGATCTAAGAATATAGGTGTAATGTCTTTAAACAAGATTCCCGGCTTAGGAAAATCGGGAACTTCTCTTATGGCTTTATCTAGTTTTTCACGAATCATTTTCGATTTTTTATCGGCTTACAATTTTAAGCACTTATTGTTTGGCTGGCAAGTGTTTTCAAATTATTTTTTTAGGTGTTGTAGCTATAAAGTCTTTCAAGTAAAACGGTTCAAAATAAGCTACATCTTCTAACTGATTATTAATTAGTTTCTTTGACGCTAATTCATTAATTTCTATGGCTGATGGCAATACATTTTTATTAAAAATTGCATTTTTATTTTCCGCAAATAATGTTTGACATTTTTCTGCTCCATCACCAAAAAACACTATTTTTTGGTCAGTTAAAAGTTTACTGAAAGAATTTTCATCAATTATTTTAGCTGAAATGGGTTCTATTAACTCATTGTTAGCATCATAAATAGCAGTGTAAACTTCCATTCTTCGGGCATCTATCATCGGACAAAAAAGCAAATTTTTATCTGTGGTTTGTTTTGCCATACGCAATGCCATTGCCTGTAAGGTGTCTACTGCAATTAATGGCTTATTCAACGCATAACACAGTCCTTTTGCTGATGAAACACCAATTCTTAATCCGGTATAAGAACCAGGTCCTTTACTTACCGCTATGGCATCAATATCATTAAAATTTATATTGGCCTTTTTAACCACTTTTTCTATAAAGTTAGTTACATTTTCAGCATGACTATATTCTCCTCCAAGCTCTTCAATAGCCAATAACTCATTGTCTTTAGAAAGTGCTATAGAGCAAACTTTTGTAGCGGTTTCTATTCCTAATAGTATACTCATTTTAATTCTCTATAATTTTAATTTCTACTCTCCTGTTGGCACTCATTTCTACTTCCGATTTAGGATTAGGATGCAACATTTGTGTATTGCCATAGCCAATAGAGGCAATTCGAGTAGCTTCAATTCCATTTTCAATCAGATATTCTTTAACCGCTTTTGCCCTATCTTCAGAAAGAGTTTGATAATCTTTTGTATTTCTTTGATTAGGACCATTTACATGTCCTTCTACTTCTATTTTTACATTCTTATTGATTTCCATAAATGCTAGCAATGCTTTTAAATCGCCCGAAGCTTGAGGTAGAAATTTAGCTTGGTTGCCGTAAAACTGAATGTTTCTTAAGTTTACTTTTCTGCCTTTTTGTATTTTCTCTAATAATACGTTTTGACTAAAAGTAGTCCTGTTTGAAGTAACGGTTACTTCTTCAGAATAAATTAAATAGCCCGGAGAATTGGTGCTAATTGTAAGTTTGTATTTACGTTGAGGAACATCAACAGCATACGTCATAATATTACTTTTTTCTACCAATTTCTTTCTCAATCCATCAATAATAATATTACCGGCAACAGGTTTATTAGTTGTTTTATCTTTTATTTCAATACTCAACGAAAGGAAATTTGTTTCCGCTATTGGCTCTTCAATTTTTACCTCAGGTTTTTCTCCTGCTACATTAATAGTTAAAGAGTGACTTCCTCCTGCTCTTTTAGAGTTGTTTACCACCAACACATATTGTTCGTCTTTTTTAACTAAGAGCGATTTACTGTAATTATCGTTAATTCCAGCAGCTACAAAAGGCATGTTTCCATATTTAGAAATTCCTGTGTTGGCACTTCTGGAAAGGTTACTGCGTATAGGAGTAATCTTTTTCGCTTCAATTCTTTTACAAAATAAATTTTTATGTTCAAACAACAAAAAATCCCAATCATTACCTTCATCAAGAGACTGAATATCAAATGACAGTTCTCCATCATAAGGAATGGATATTAAATACCAAATGGTATTTTTTTCAATTTCAAAATTTAATGAATCGTATAAATCATTGCTTTCAAACTCTAAATTGTCTCCATATCCCGAAATGTTTTTGGCTTCATAAAAAGTGTCTGTAAGGTGAAGCATTTTAGAACAATCAGCATATTGAGCTTGACTATTGCTAAAAAAAACAAAAAACAATACGAATATAACTATGTGATCAATCTTTAACATAAGCAATCTACAAAATTAAGGATTGTTTATAAAAGAAATTTTCGAGCCAAAAGAAATGACCTATTTACTTTTTCTCTTTCTCCAAGGCTTCATCCACTAGGGTAAGTTCTTTAAACCACTCCTCTCCAAACCTTCTGATAAGCGGTTCTTTTAAAAATTGATAGGTTTTTACGCCCAGTTCTTCTCCTAACTTACAAGCATCATCGCAAATATCCCAATAGGCATAATTTACTGCAGTATAATCAGCAATTTTGGATAACCTTACCGGAAATAAATGGCAAGAAATTGGTTTTTTAAATGATGTTTTTCCATCTATGTAAGCCTGCTCAATAGAGCATTTGGTGATATTTTGTTCGTCAAAAAAGACAAAAGCACACTCTTTTCCATTCACCAATTGAGTAACATAATCACCATCGGCATCAACAGTATATAAATCTTCTTCTAAAGCGGCTATTGATTTTTCTGACAAATAAGGTTTTACTACTTCAAAAACATTTTCGAGTTCCTCTAACTCTTCATATTCCAACGGTGCTCCGGCATCTCCTTGTACACAGCAAGCACCCTTACATGCGTTAAGGTTACACACAAATTTTCTTTCTAAAATTTCTTCGGAAACAATAGTATCTTGGACTTGGATCATTCTTTTATTAATTAAAGATTTTTTAAGATGTCGATGGTTTTTCCCAACATATCATCAGTAAAGTTCAAATGCGT
>DATCTM010000044.1:0-8309 GCA_036567945.1 Vicingaceae bacterium | reverse complement strand
TTTTATTAGCTTGTGATCGCGAAAGGATTCGAACCTTTGACCGTCTGCTTAGAAGGCAGATGCTCTATCCAGCTGAGCTACGCGACCTTTCCATAAATTAAAAAAGGCACTGAAGCCTTTTTTAGTCGGGGTGGCAGGATTCGAACCTGCGACCTCCTGCTCCCAAAGCAGGCGCGATAACCGGGCTACGCTACACCCCGTTTGGTGTCAAAAAAAACGTTTCTTTTTTGGAGGTGCAAATATAGCACTACTTTTTACTTTACGAAACAATTATATAAAAAAAATAATGCAAATGCTGCTTTGTTTTATATCGTGCTAATTTAGTGTAGATTAAAATGGGGTTAACTGCCTAATTTTTCAAGGTGCTTGATGTATAATTGGTTAATTATACCATCTGCCAACCCTACTTTCGGTACAAACATGTCTTTTACTCCCGCTTTTTTCATTACCGTAAGGTATATTTTAGAAGCATGTGTAATCACATCAGCCCTATCAGGACGTAATCCTAACTTCAGTTTTCTTTCTTCAAGCGTGTGCTCGTTTAAAAATTCATCCATCTGCTTAAGCTTGGCATATTTCAAAATTTTATAATTGCTCAATCGGCACAGGGTATAAATAGAATTGATGTTCCCTCCCGTTCCGATAATCATGTCTATGGTATAATTATCCCTCAACCCCTCTACCCAACTTTTCATTTCCAACCAGGTAGATTTTTTTACCATATCGTTTTTTAGTCGGATGGTTCCTATTCTAAAAGAATGAGAAGTAATTTTTTGTCCTTTACTGAATAAAGTTAATTCCGTACTTCCTCCTCCAACATCCATATAGAGATAGGTACCATTCTGATCTATTTTTTCAGCAACATGCGTTTCAAAAATAATATCGGCCTCCATGTTCCCCTCAATAATATTGATGTCTAAATCGGTTTCATTTTTTATATGAGCGGCAATTTCTTTTCCATTGGTAGCTTCTCGCATAGCAGAGGTAGCACAAATCTCAAAATCTAATACGCCATAAACCTCTGTTAAGTGTTTAAAAGCAATTAAGGTTTTAAGTAATTTTTTAGCGTTGACAGGAGAAATGGCTCCGCTAGTAAAAACATCCTCTCCTAACCTAATGGGTAACCTTACTAAAGATATTTTTTTAAGTTGTGGGAATGTTTCTGTTGGATATACTTCGCAAAAAAGTAATCGGACAGCATTAGAACCTATATCTACAGCAGCAAATCTCATAAGTGGGATAAAAATACACTATTTTTTCTGCCGTAGATATAATTTCTTTTATAATTTTTCAAAAGCTCATCAACATCTTTTACTTTATTATTGAAAACCACTGAATACTAATGTTAGCAAACAGAAACTAGTTAACCAAAAAATTCATTTACAGTTCCTGTTCCCTGTGCGAGGGCAATCGAACAAACGGTGCGAAATCCGGAGTAATCGGACCGGGAAATGCGTTGGCTTGTGGGTAAAGATTACGAAGGATTTGGCGTTTGTTCTTGATTTTTAGCTCTTTTTATCAAGAAAAAGAGCGTAAAACCTTTTTTTCTAATTTAACCGCAAAGACACAAAGCTTTTCGCAAAGTTCTCTAAGATATTAACTCAACAACCTCAAACTTCCAACCTTTAAACAAACATCAATACTTCCACCTATTAGCAATAGCTACCAACGAAAGCATTACGGGAACTTCTATTAATACTCCAACAACGGTTGTAAGTGCTGCTCCGGAATTTAATCCGAATAATGAAATAGCTACCGCTACGGCTAATTCGAAAAAATTGCTGGCGCCTATCATGGCTGCCGGAGCACAAATGTTGTGTCGCAATTTTAAAAACCTGCCCAACAACCAACTTAAAAAGAAAATGAAATAGGTTTGTAAGGTTAACGGAATGGCTATCAATAAAATATTTTGTGGTTCGTTGACTATTTTTCCTCCCTGAAAAGCAAATAACAGTATTAAGGTAATTAGTAATGCTGCAATAGAAATAGGTTTGAGTTTCGCTAAAAATTGTTCTTTAAACCAAGTCTCCCCTTTTGTTTTTATCAGGTATTTGTTAGATAGGTATCCGAAAAATAAAGGCAACACCACAAACACCACAACAGACGTAATTAAAGCTTGATATGGGATGATGATTTCTGCTGATGATGAGCTACTTGCAAATATAGAAATATCGAAAAAGTAAAACAAAAAGCCTACAATGGGAACAAAAGCAAATAACAAAATAATATCGTTTACCGACACTTGTACTAAGGTATAATTAGCATCTCCTTTGGTAAGATAAGACCACACAAAAACCATAGCCGTGCATGGTGCTGCTCCCAACAAAATGGCTCCTGCTAAGTATTGTTCGGCATCTTCGGGAGTAATGTATGCTTCGTAAATTTTATAGAAAAAGATAAACGCAAAAAAGGCCATGGTAAATGGTTTGATTAACCAATTGATGACTACCGTAAGCCCTAATCCTTTCCAGTTAGAAGCTACATTTTTTAACGATGAAAAATCTATTTGCACCATCATCGGGTAAATCATTAACCAAACCAATATGGCTACAGGAATACTTACCGTTGAAATGTTCCAACTACTCAATACGGCTATGTGCGTTCCGAACCAGTTGCCAATTAAAATTCCTGCTCCAATACAAAGCAATACCCAAAGGGTTAAATAACGCTCAAAAGTTCCCATTCAATTAGCTTTAGAAAATTAACAACAGTTTGAACTCGGATCGCAACAGCTTTCGGCTTTTTCGGCATAAACCGTTACACTGTAAATACCGAAATCCGGAGAATCATAATACTTCGCTAATGCCTCTTCAGATAAATACTGAGCAACAATCTCTTTAGGCAACACTATGCTTTTTTCTTTTTGAACAGTAATGTTGTTAAAGCCTGCATTTTTAATGATGTCTAAATATTCATCTAATTGAATTGCTCCGGAAACACAACCGGCATACATTTCAGCGTCATTTTTTAAGTCCTCCGGCAAATTGCCTTTAAGCACCACATCCGAGACAGAAAAATGTCCGCCAGGTTTTAATACTCTAAAGGTTTCCTGAAAAGCTTTGTTTTTATCGGGAACTAAATTTAATACACAATTGCTAACCACCACATCAATACTGTTGCCTCCTATTGGTAAATTTTCAATATCCCCTTTCCTAAACTCCACATTGTTAAAGCCTAATTTATCGGCATTTGTACGAGCTTTTTCTATCATGGCATCTGTCATGTCAACTCCTATTACTTTTCCTGATTCTCCAACAATTTCTCGAGCAACAAAACAATCGTTTCCGGCACCGGAACCTAAGTCTAACACTTTATCTCCTATTTTTATTTTCGCAAAAGCCGTTGGTAAACCACAACCTAAACCTAAATCAGCATCCGATTGATATCCTTTTAAAGCAGAATAATCCTCTGCAAAAACTGCATAATCAACAGTTCCGCAACCTCCTACTCCACAGCAGGAATTAGCATTTTCTGTTTGAGATTGGTTGGCTATTTCGCTGTACTTGTCAGCTACCATTTTTTTAATGTCTTCTGATGTTTTCATATGTTTATATTTTTTTAACAGCAAGTTGTTGCTGATAGATTAATAATATATTGATTAATAATGTTTTGAATTAACTTTATTTTTTCTTCGTTTACACAATAACACGTTTTTACGCCTTCAATTTCACCTTTAATTATCTGAGCTTCCTTCAGTGCTTTTAAGTGTTGCGAAATGGTAGATTGAGATAAATTCAGTTCATCTACTACTTCACCACAAACACACGTTTTTCGTTGTATTAAATATTCTAAAATGGCTATCCTTGCAGGATGGCCTATTGCTTTAAACAATTGAGCAATTTCTATTTGAGCGGCTGTATAAGCTTCGGTTTTTGTTGTTCCCATGGTTGTAATAAAAATTATATCGCAATATTACGATTAATATCTTAATTACATCTCAAAAAACTTCAATTATTTTTTTAACCATAAGTTTATCCGTAAACAAATCAGAGAATTAGAAAATTAAAAGCGACTATTATTTTTTGATAAAATCGAATAAAAAAGGAATTCCTCTAAAAAAAGCTTTTTTTAAAAGGTATATTTATAAATTTGCATCACTAAAATAAATACTATGGCAAAAAAATCAACATTCTCGAAAGAACAATACCTTAAGTGGTATGAGTCTATGTACCTGATGCGTAAGTTTGAAGAAAAACTTAGTCAACTATACATTCAACGAGTATTTGGAGGATTTCTTCATTTATATATAGGACAGGAAGCGGTTGTTGCCGGAGCTGTTTCTGCAACTCGTCCTGAAGACAACATGATAACTGCATACAGATGTCATGCCCACCCTATTGGTAAAGGAACTGAAATTAAATATTTAATGGCAGAACTTTACGGAAAAAAAACAGGATTATCTAAAGGTAAAGGTGGTTCTATGCACATGTTTGATGTAAGCAGAAAAGTTTTTGGTGGACACGGAATTGTTGGAGGGCAAATTCCTTTAGGAGCAGGCTTAGCTTTTGCGGATAAATATAAAGGAAATGACAACATTACTATGTGTTCTATGGGTGATGGAGCTATCAGACAAGGAGCATTACACGAAGCGTTTAATATGGCGATGACTTGGAAATTACCGGTTATCTTCATTATTGAAAATAATAAATATGCGATGGGAACTTCTGTAGAAAGAACATCTAACGTTACTGAATTGCATAAAATAGGATTGAGTTACGAAATGCCTAGTGAAGCTGTTGACGGAATGGATGTTGAAGCTGTGCATCATGCTATTGAAAAAGCAGCCAAACATTGTAGAGACGGAAAGGGACCTTATTTGTTAGAAATGGAAACGTACAGATATAAAGGACACTCTATGTCTGATCCTAGAAAATATAGAACCAAACAAGAGGAAGAGCAATACATTAGCAACGACCCGATAGAAAAAGTGTTGCAAGTAATAAAAAAGAACAAATACGCTACCGATAAGCAAATTGAAGCGATACATGAAAAAGTAAAACAAGAAATTGTTGACGCTATTAAATTTGCGGAAGAATCTCCATTTCCGGAGCCGGAAGATATGTATGAAGAAATTTATGCTGAACCAAACTACCCGTTTATTAAAGATTAGTTTGCAGATTAATTAAAAATAAAATTAAAAACCAGGCTCTATTTAGTGAGCAATAAACGATACAGAATATGGCTGAAATAGTTAGAATGCCCAAATTAAGTGATACCATGACAGAAGGTGTTGTTGCAAAATGGCACAAAAAAGTTGGTGATACGGTTAAAGAAGGTGACTTATTAGCTGAAATTGAAACAGATAAAGCTACCATGGAATTCGAATCTTTTGTTGATGGTACGTTATTATATATTGGTGTTAAAGAAAAAGATGCTGCTCCTGTAGATACTATTCTTGCTATTTTTGGGGAAAAAGGAGAGGATTATTCTGCTCTTTTAAAAGATGAAGATAAAACAGAAGAAAAACCACAAGCTACTGAAAAAACTGAAGCTAAGGCTGACAACAAAAAAGAGGAAGCAACCGAAAAAATAGATACTTCAGGAATTAAAGCAAGTATTGTGAAAATGCCTAAACTAAGTGATACCATGACTGAAGGTGTGGTAGCAAAATGGCATAAAAAAGTAGGAGACAAAGTAACTTCAGGAGATTTATTAGCAGAAATAGAAACAGATAAAGCCACCATGGAGTTCGAATCTTTTGAAGATGGAGTGTTATTACATATTGGTATTGAAGAAGGTGGTTCTGCTCCTGTTGATGCTATTTTAGCCATTATTGGAGAAAAAGGAGAGGATTATTCAGCTCTTTTAAAAGATGAAGATAAAACAGAAGAAAAACCACAAGCTACTGAAAAAACTGAAGCTAAGGCTGACAACAAAGAAGAGGAAGCAACCGAAAAAATAGATACTTCAAGAATTAATGCTACGGTGGTAAAAATGCCTAAACTAAGCGATACCATGACTGAAGGTGTGGTAGCAAAATGGCATAAAAAAGTAGGAGACAAAGTAGCTTCAGGGGATTTATTAGCAGAAATAGAAACAGATAAAGCCACCATGGAATTTGAATCTTTTGAAGATGGAGTGTTATTACATATTGGTATTGAAGAAGGTGGTTCTGCTCCCGTTGATGCTATTTTAGCAATTATTGGAGAGAAAGGTGCTGATTTTGAAGCCTTAATAAAAGCAGAAAAAGCAGGTGCTAATAAAACGGAAGAAAAACCAAAACAAGCCGAAGAAACTAAAGCACAACCAAAAGAGGAAATAAAAACAACTAGCACTACTTCTACTCAAACACAAAACAATACTGCTACAGGAAGTAGAATTATTGCTTCTCCCCTAGCTAAAAAAATTGCTCAAGATAGAAACATCAACTTGTCTTTATTAAAAGGAAGTGGAGATGGAGGAAGAATTATAAAATCTGATGTTGAAAATTATCAAGGTGGCACGTCAGCTACTTCTTTTATTGGAGTTGAAAAATATACTGAAGAACCGGTTTCTCAAATGCGTAAAACCATTGCAAGAAGATTAGGCGAAAGTAAATTTTCTGCACCACATTTCTATTTAACTATAGAAATGGATATGGACAGAGCCATTGATGCCAGAAAATCCATTAACGAAATTGCTGCGGCAAAAATATCTTTCAACGATTTTGTTATTAAAGCTGCTGCTTTAGCATTGAAAAAGCATCCAAAAGTGAATGCTTCTTGGTTGGGAGATAAAATAAGATATAATGAACATGTAAACATTGGTGTAGCAGTAGCTGTTGAAGAAGGTTTATTGGTTCCTGTTGTTCGTTTTGCTGATGGAAAACCGTTGAGCATCATAACTTCTGAAGTAAAAGAGTTTGCTCAAAAAGCAAAAGATAAAAAACTTCAACCTCAAGATTGGGAAGGAAGTACTTTTACCATTTCTAATTTAGGAATGTTTGGAATAGATGAATTTACCGCTATTATCAACCCACCAGATGCTTGTATTATGGCTGTTGGTGGTATTAAAGAAACGCCAGTAGTTAAAAATGGACAAATTGTTCCGGGAAACATTATGAAAGTTACTTTATCTTGCGACCATAGAGTTGTTGATGGAGCTACCGGAGCTGCTTTCTTGCAAACCTTTAAACACTTAATGGAAAATCCGGTTATTATGTTAGGACAACAAAGTATTTAAACTTATACATTATAGTTAATGAAAAAGCCAAGTGAGAAACTTTCACTTGGCTTTTTTTATACGCTATCGTTTACATTGTTTGCTTTTATAGAATCCAACCTTGTTCAAAAAAAACGTTTATATTAAGCTCATAAAAAAAGCAGCTTCCAAATTATTGGAAGCTGCTTTTTAAGTTTAACTCTTATTAAGTTATTAATGAAGGATTACTTTTTTAACAACAGTTGCTTTGTCTGTAGTTAAGCTTATAAAGTAAATACCTTTATCATTTCCACTTAAATCAATTGTTTCTACTAAACTTGTTGAGTTGGTGAAATTGTTTTTAGAATAAACAACCTTACCTTGAACATCAACAATAGTTAACGTAGTATTTACAGTAACTCCATTAATCATTACATTAAGTACTCCTTTGGTTGGATTTGGATAAATTGCTATTGCATTTGCATTGCCTAACTCATCAATATCAGTACATAATTGGAAAGTAATATTAATATCATCTGTATACATACAACCTGTAACTACATCAGTAACCGTTACAGAAACATTGTAAGTTCCATTTCCACCCATTAAGGCGGTATCTATTAACTCAGTTTGAGCTGTTCCTCCTGTTGACCAAGAGTAGGTATAATTTCCACCACTTCCTGCATCAAGCAAAATACTATCACTAGAACATACTATTGTATCGCCACCTAAATCTACAACAATAGGCATACATGGAGGAGTTGTAAAAGTAAATGGACCAACCCAATTACTAGTGTCTCCTAATCCGCAATCAGCTTGAACATAGTAATCATAAGCAGTTCCGGGAGTTAACCCTTGTAATAAGTATGGTTTAGCAGCAACTGCTTGGAAATTACCTGTTCCTAAAACAAACCCGGTTACATCCCACTCAATATTCCAGTTGGTAGCTGTTCCATTTTCTGTCCAATCTAACATTGCTGAAGTTGGTTGTATATTAAATGCAGTTAAGTTAGAAGGATCTGAACAAGTAATTGCATCATAAACTTCTACATCATCAACCACATTTGCACGTCCCCAGTTATTGATACCTTCAAATGCAATTTGATAAGTAGCTGAAGGATTTGGTAAAGCTAATGTATCAGCAGTCCAAACAGCTACGTCTGCTGTATAGTGAGCTATTTGTGTCCAAG
>DATCTM010000043.1:0-40226 GCA_036567945.1 Vicingaceae bacterium | reverse complement strand
TATTGCTGTTACTGCAAATGATACTAATTATGTTTACGCTTTAACAACTAATTCAAGCGATAATGGCTTTTTAGGACTTTATCGCTCTACAAATGGAGGGAGCACTTTCACTTTAAGAGCAAACTCTCCTAATATTATGGGCTGGAATACATCCGGCACAGATTCCGGTGGACAAGGATGGTACGATTTGGCTTTAGCTGTATCACCAACAAATAAAAATGAATTGTTTACTGGGGGTGTTAATGTTTGGAAGTCAAACAATGGAGGGAGTAGTTTTACAGCTAATACTCGTTGGAACTGGCCAACAGGAAGCTACGGATATGTTCATGCCGATATTCATACTTTAGATTATTTTGGAAACACCTTGTTTTGTGGTTCCGATGGGGGAATTTTTAAAACTACCAATGCAGGAAGTTCGTGGACAGATTTAACAGGAGGGTTAGAAGTAACACAGTTTTATCGTTTAGGAACAAGTGCTACTAATGCAGGAACTATTATTGGTGGAGCTCAAGATAATGGGTGCAGCTTATTAAAATCGGGAAGTTGGACACATGTTACCGGTGGTGATGGAATGGAATGTATTGTAGATTATTCTGACAATAATTATATCTATTCTACAAGTCAAAATGGAAATATTTATCGTTCATCAAATGGAGGAGCTTCTTTTTCCGGAATTACGGGAAGTATCAGTGAAAATGGTGCTTGGGTTACTCCTTATGTAATAGATCCTAATAATCCTGCTACACTTTATGCAGGTTATACAAATGTATTTAAAACTACTAACAGAGGAACAAGCTGGTTACAAATTTCTAATTTTTCGGCAACAGGAACTATTCGTTCTATGGCTGTAGCTCCTTCTAATTCTGATGTAATTTATATCGCTACATTAACTCAAATTAGAAAGACTACTAATGGAGGTGGTAGTTGGACAGTAATTAATAATGGATTGCCTAACCTTAATATTAGTTATATAACGGTTCATAATCAAAACCCTAACATACTATGGGTAAGTTTTTCGGGTTTTTCTAATGGAAATAAAGTGTTTAAATCTATTGATGGTGGTGCTTCTTGGACAAATGTTTCAGGGAACTTACCCAATATGCCTGTAAATTGTGTGGTTTATGAGTATGGAACTAATAATGGAATTTATGTTGGAACGGACATGGGGGTATATTACAAAAATGATGATTTACTCAATTGGGAATCTTTTATGGATAATTTACCAAATGTTCAGGTAAATGAGTTAGAGATATTTTATCCCACAGGAAAAATACGAGCGGCTACTTATGGGAGAGGAATTTGGGAGTCTAATTTATTTCAGGCAAATACACCTCCTGTTGCACAATTTATGTCTCCGGATACGGTTATTTGTCCGGGAGTTTGTGCTCAGTTTACTAATCAAACCATTAACCTTGGTCAGCAATGGACCTGGTATTTTCCGGGAGGAACGCCTAGTACTTCTACTGATTTAAATCCAACTGTGTGTTATCCAACTAATGGAGTATATGATGTTTCTTTGGTTGTGAGTAACGTAAATGGAACAGATTCTTTGTATAAAAATGCTTATGTTGTTGTTCAACCACCTACAGTAGGAGTTGGCTTGCCACTTAGCGAAGGTTTTGAAAATGGAACTGCTTCACCAAGTGGTTGGAGTGTGATTAATACAGATAATGCTGAGACTTGGGAACATAATAACACGTTGGGAGCTTATGGAACTAGTACTTCTTGTGTGTTTATTGATAACAGAAGTAATGATTATACCGGGCAATTAGACTGGTTGGTTTCTCCACGATATGATTTTACAGGTGTTAGTGCTTCATCCCTATCTTTTGATGTGGCATATGCTTTTTTTGGAGGAACAAGATATGACACCTTGTCTGTTTATTATACTAATGATTGCGGAGCTACCAAGCAATTGCTTTGGAAAAAAACAGGTAATGATTTAGCTACAGCACCTAATTATCCTTTGTTTTTTGTGCCAACAGCTTCTCAATGGAGAAATGAAGTAATAGATTTAAGTAGTTTAAATGGATTAACAAGTGTTGATTTTATTTTTGAAAATGCAGCAGGTTTCGGAAATACTGTTTATTTAGATAACATAAATATCATAGATAGTGCTTTTGTGGGGGTAAACGAGTTGGAGATGAATAATATTACTGTTTATCCTAACCCTGCAACCAATACGCTAACGGTAGCCGGATTATCAACAGATAATGATATGAGTATGCTTATTACTGATCTCGCAGGAAAAGAAGTGTTGTATCCAAAATTTAACAGTAATAGCCAACAACAAATAAATATTAGTAGTTTGGCAAAAGGTATTTACTTCTTACAGATAAATACGACTAAAGCTAATAAGATTATTAAGTTTATTAAGGAGTAATTAGCTTGTGAACCTATCCGAAAGTTTAAACTTTCGGATAGGTTTTAATGTTCTACTTCCATTCATTTTTAAACATTATTTCTTCTACTGCTTTTCTGGGTTTTTCTACAAATTCTCCATCATAATAACCTAACGCAATAGCAGTAACAGGTTCAAAACCTTCGGGTATATTTAGATTATTAATAGCTTTTTCTGCAGAAAAACCGCCCATTTGGTGCAAGTGCAATCCCATAGCCGTAGCTTGAACAGAAAGATTACCTACTGCTAAGCCTAAATCGTGTCGGTTGTGAGGATTCGGTTTTTCATTTTTAGTAAAGGTTTTTTTAGAAACAGTAATTACTAAAGCAGCTGCATTTTTTGCCCATTCTTGGTTGCCTTCTACTAAACAATCTAAGATGTTGTTGAAAGCTTCTTTGTCTTGTTTTAAAGCATAAATGAAACGCCAAGGTTGTTCATTAAAAGAGGAAGCAGCTTTTCCCGCAGCAGTAAAAAGTATGGTAAGTTGTTCCTCTGTTAGCGATTGCTCTGTAAATGTTGTAGGACTAAATCTTTTCGTTATTTCAGGTATCATTTTCATGTTTTTTAGTTTATAAGGTTAATACTATTTAATTAAATTTATTTAGTTCCAAATAAGTTTTGTAACTCAGTTGTTTCGCTACTTCAACAGTAAATAAATGTGTTTCTTCTTCAACATCAAAAGTGATTGTTTTTTCATCTTCAGTAATAATAAAATCATGCTCTTTTAAGGCTTGATTATTTGCTTGAGCTTTCCCATTTATAAAGTAAAAGGTAGCTGTTTTCCCTTTCGGAATGGCAATAATATGATTCCCTTTTGGAAGAGTAAGTTCACTAATAACTACTGCTTCGGCATCCATTTCTACAGGACCACCTTTGCCAATGTAGTTTTTAACTTTAATACCATTTTCTTCAAAATAATGCATGTTTTCACTTTTGTAATCGTTGTAAGAGGCCTCTTTGTTGTAGGTTACATGTACATTTGGATCGAACCAAATTTGAAACATTCTACCTCCGGGCATTATTTTTTCCGCATGCCGGATGCCATTTCCGGAGCGGATAATTTGTACATCTCCTTTTTTTAGTGGTAACCAACGGTTGTATTTATTATCGTAATGCTGAATCTCTCCATCAATAACAAATGACATAATTTCAAATAGTTGGTGTGGATGTTCACCAATTAAACCACCTCTATCTGACCATGCATTTGCCCAGTAAAATAGGTTGGAAAATGGTTTTTGCTCACCTCTGTCCTGAGGAAATCCGATAGGTTTATTTTCTATAATTGCTCCTCCATCAAAGGAACCTTTTGCTTGTTGTTCTTTAGTTAGTATTTTCATAATATATGTTTTAACATTTAATGTATATACATTTATTTAATTAAATTTTTTAAAAATTACCCTCTCATTTTATCTAATAGTTCATTAATAGTTTTAGCTTCTTTTTCAGTAAGATTATTGCTAATTGTTTTAAAAGCGTTCATTTCTGTTTTAACTTTTTCCAATAGTTCTAGTCCTTTTTTAGTTATTTTAACATCTACTTGTCTTCTGTCTTTTTCGCAAGTAACTCGTTCTATTAATTCTTTTTGTCTTAGTTTCTCTACCAATCTGCTAGTATTAGACATTTTGTCTATCATTCTATCCATGATATTACTTACTGAAATCGCATTTGGTGATTGACCTTTTAAAATTCTTAACACATTGTATTGTTGTGGACTAATGCCAAAAGGTTTAAGTATTTTAGTAGTGTTGGTAGTTAACCATTGATTGGTAAATAATATATTGATAGCTAATTTTTGGTATTCTGAGTGGAATTTGTTCTGTTTAATTTCGTCTTCTATTCTCATGTTTTTTATTTATACTTTCAAAATCTGATACAAATATATACAAAAACATTTAATGTATATACATATATTATATAAAAGATGTTAAAATAATTATAAAAGAGAGTTAAAGTAGGTAGTGTTTATTAAATGGAGAAGTGTTAGTCATCATTAATTGGTATATAAAATCTTTTCAAGTGTTTTCGGAGTTGAAGAAACCTTACAGTACCAATAATTATTAATAAAGCACTTAATGAAAGAGCAATATATCCCAAAAATTTTAAATCTTGAAAATCTTTTAATCCTAGTATCGCAGTGCCGCCTAAAAGTAAGTAAAGTGATGTTCTTAAATAAGATAATAAAGTTCTTTCATTTGCCAATTTGGTTCTTTCCATGGCAAGATGATCTCTTAAAATAATGTCTTCTTTATTTTGATATTCATTAGTAAACGTAATCAGTTTTTTAAATTGTCTTTTCATTTACAGATATGATTTTATCGGTTAGACTTTTTTAAAATTTAAAATGGAAAGAATAAAGGTATTAAAAATGTTGCAGCAATCCAAATGATGATGTTTAAGGGAGTACCTACCTTTAGATAATCATTAAATTTATATTTTCCGGGGGCATATACCATAGTGTTTGTAGGGTTAGCAATAGGAGTCATAAAAGTTAAGGCACATGCTAACATTACGGCAATTAGCAATGGACGTTCGCTTATTTGAAGTGCTGATGCTAAACTAATAACTATAGGAGTCATTAAACCGGCTGTTGCTTTTCCGGAAATAATGTTGGTAGAAAGAAAGGTGATTAAAAATACTAAACCGATCGTAATTCTTTTATCTAAGTCGCCCATTACATCAAAAATATATCCTGAAATTAAAGTAGAACCTCCTGAACTTTCTAAGGCATTCCCCATAGAGAGTACGCCTGCTATCATAAAAATAACTTTCCAATTTATGGCTTCATAGGCTTCTTGAGGTTTAAGAATGGATGTGGTAACTAGTAACAAACAACCTATCATAGCACTCATTAAAATTGAAGTAATATTAAGTGAAGCTGCTCCTATTACACCAATAGCAATTAATAGAGCCGGAATTGCTTTTTTATAATTTACTTTTTGTTTTTCATAATTAGAAAGCATAAACACTGCATGTTGAGCAGTAAGTCGGGCAATATCTTTTTCACTAGAATAAATTAAAAGCATATCTCCTTCTTTCAGTTTTAATTCACTTATGTTTTGCATTATCATTTCATTTCTTTGTCTTATTGCTAATACAGAACTTCGATAAACATCTCTAAAACGTAATTCTTTTAATGATTTTGAAGATAATGACGAGCCAATAGGAATAAGTACTTCGTAAATTTTTCTTTGGTTGTCAGGGATGTCTTTAGTGGATTCTGTTGGGCTGATATCAATTTCTTCAGCTTCATTTTCTCTTAGTTTATCACCTTGTATGCTATAACCTTTGGTGTCTTTTAAATTAATTAAATTTTCAGGACTAATAACCACATTTAGGATATCGTTTTTTTCCAAAACAAATTCGGAAGAACAATCTCTAATGCGCGTAGTTCCTCTTATAACAGTTAGTAGTTGAATTTTGTAATCTACTACTAATTTTGTTTCGATTAATTTTTTATTAATATCAGGACATGAGTCAGTTAATATGATTTCTGCCATGTACTTTTCTGCTTGTTGAATTAAAGTAGTATCATTGTTTTTATTTCTTTTTGGTAATAGCATTGGAGCAATAATAAACATATAAAGAAATCCTATTGCTGCTAGAATCAATGCCAATGGAGTAAGTTCAAACATATTAAATTCAGCTAATCCACTTTTTTGAGCATAACTGCTTATAAGAATATTTGTTCCCGTACCTACTAAAGTACATGCTCCTCCAAAACAGGCAGCAAATGATATAGGAATTAATAATTTAGAAGGATTTATTCCGGTTTCTTTACAAACTAATAGAGCCATAGGAATCATTATAGCAACAACAGCTGTATCATTAACAAAAGCAGAAAAGAGACCTGTTACAAATGTAAAAACCATTAAAGCTACGATATAATGGATTTTGGCAAGTTTGATGATTTTATTGCTCAACCCATCTATAATTCCTGATTTAAATATAGCAGCACTGATAACAAACATACAACCTAAAGTTAGCGTTGCAGGATGAATAAATCCTGAAAATCCTTCTTCGGGACTAAGTAC
Source organism: Vicingaceae bacterium (assembly GCA_036567945.1). GTDB lineage: Bacteria > Bacteroidota > Bacteroidia > Flavobacteriales_E > Vicingaceae > BRH-c54. The sequence goes on along the minus strand of DATCTM010000043.1, from coordinate 33,794 downwards.
TCCGCTTACAATAAACATTGCCATAATTAATAGCGAAGTGGTGTCTATGGAAAAAAATTCCTTAACAAACAAGAAGATGCCTATAGCTATTATTCCGAGTGTAAGATATAGTTCCATTTATAAGGTTGTTATTGTTTAATTTACGAGTATAAATTTAAACTTTTTTATTGCACTAGCAAATTGCAACCTCGTATATCGCTATTGTCAAATCTGCCAAGAACCTCAAACTGACCGTGCTTGTTTATCTTGCCTAAATCTTGTGTAGCAATAAAACAGCAAGAATCTATATTAGCAAGGTCTATAATGTTTATTGCTCCGGTTTTATTGTTGGCTAAGCTTTGAAAAGGATCGTTAATGTCTTTAATAATTATTTTCATCCAAGGTGGAGTGGAGTAAAGTCCATCATTTTTGGCATAAGCTTGCGAAAGCAGTTCTGTCATGCCATATTCTGAGTGTACCTGTTTAACTCCCGAAGCTTTTTTAATAAACTGATGTAGCTCTTCTCTGGTAAGCTCTTTACGCTTTCCTTTCATGCCACCCGTTTCCATAATAGTGGTGTGCTTAAGTTGAAACTGGTGTTTTTCAAATAAGTCGAGCAAAGCAAAAGAAACGCCAATAAGTAAGGTTGGTTGTTGATTTTTTTCTAATTCAATAAGTTGTTCGGCAAGTTCATCAATATTATGGAGGTAAAAACCACTTGAAGCATGTTTACTTTTTTCAATTAGTTTTTCTGTCATGTAAATTAAAGAAGAACCATCTCGCTCTAAATAGGAGGGAAGTAATGCTAAGATGCAATAATTTTCGGGTTTGCCATAAAACAATTCAAAACAAGTTGTAAACGATTTTTCGTAAAGTGTAATGTTTTTAACAAAATGCCGACTAGTCGAATTTCCTGTTGTTCCGCTACTGGTAAAAATTATTTCTTCTTTAAAATGGTTGGTTTTTATTTCGTGCGTTTTAAAAAAAGAAACCGGTAAAAAAGGAATTTTATCAATGTTTTTTACATCATCAACATTGATTTTTAATAAGTTGCAAAAATTATGATAAACTGGGTTGTTGAGGTATTGATAATGAAAAGCATTTAATGCTTCATCAACAAAATTTAATTCTGAAGCGTTAAAAATATGTTGATGATTTTTCATCTGATTATTTTTTATTTTATTAAATCGGTCAGATGTAATGACCAAAATAATTATTCTTTTGCGTGAGAAAATCTTTACTCATGGTCGTTTCAATAGAAATTATTTGTAATTTTATGATATGAACCGAGTTGTAAAATTAAGTATAATAATGTCAATTTTTTTTGCAGTAGCTTGTGAAAAAGATGATCCTACGCCTGTACCACCCGAAATTACTTTTTTGGATGGAGGGTTAGCTACAGATGGTTCTTTTGCGTTGGTTAGGTTTGAGTTTTATGATGGAGATGGCGATTTAGGCTTAAAGCAAGATGAAAGTGAAGGTGATCAGCAGTATAATTTGTTTGTTGATTATTATGAAAAGCAAAATGGCGTTTGGGTATTAAAATCGCCAATTATTACCTATAATGTTGGAGAAAATAAATACGATACTACAGATTTACATTTAAGAATTCCTTTTATAGAAAATGAAGCCAAACGCCCATTAGAGGGAGAAACAGAAGTAAAATTGTTATACAATTTTAATGTAGATACTTTCCGCTATGAAATGTACATTACCGACAGGGCTTTTCAAAAAAGCAATAGAATTACTACTACCGATTTTGTGGTGAATTAGAAGCCCTAAAAGCCCCCTAAATCCTTTACTTTGGCTACGTTCAGTATAACTCCGGAGGGCTTTTTCAACGTATGAAGCTACCTCTAAACGTCATTCCTGAAATTTTGGGGTGTAACGGAAGAATTTATTGGGAACCTATTCTAAGGTTGAATGGTTTATAAACTATTTTTTATACACTTGGTAAATATATGTATGATGAATTTTTATGTTTTATCATACATGTTTATCCATATTTAGATGTATATGGGTGGTTGAATCATACATATACATAAGTTGGCAAACATTAAAAACTTGTTACCTAGATTATACCATTTTAGGAATTTGTTGTCCAAAGAAAAAAAGATACAGACCGAAGGAAATTTGAAAAAAAGGCGTCTAAATAATAGATAACTTAAAATAATGAATACAATGAATATAAAAACACTAGCAATCCTTGGGTTTGTACTCATAGCATCAACTAATTTTTCATATAGTCAAAACTACCGTATTGTAGATACAGATGTAAGCGACTTTTATAATAATAACGCTATCATTTCTTCACCTGCAATTGGTCAACCTTTTTATGGGCAGGATGCTCATTACATTGGTAACCAGCCATCTTATACCAACAATGGTGATGGAACAATAACGGATAATGTAACAGGATTAATGTGGGAACAAGATATGGGCGTCAAAATTACTTATGATGCTGCATTTACAAAAGCTGCAAATTCATCATTAGGAGGTCATACTGATTGGCGCGTGCCTACCATAAAAGAATTATACTCTTTGGCTAATTTTACGGGTAGGTGTTTTGGAGATAATTCTGTTTATAAATTTATAGATACCAATTACTTTAATCAGCCAATAGGAGACACATCTCTTGGCGAGCGCGAAATTGACGCTCAAACTTGGTCTAGAACACAGTATGTAGGTCTGATTATGGCTGGCGATACGGCTGTTTTTGGTTACAATTTTGTTGATGGAAGGCTAAAAGGATATCCAAAGTATAAACCTCAAAGTGGCTTACCCAATAAGATGTACTTTAGAATGGTGAGAGGAAATACATCCTACGGAATAAATAATTTTGTAAATAACGGAGATGGAACAATAACTGATAATGCAACAGGTTTAATGTGGCAGCAAGCTGATAATGGCAGTACCAGTAATTGGGAAAACTCTTTATCTTATTGCGAAAACCTCACGCTGGCAGGTCATAGCGATTGGCGCTTGCCTAATGCAAAAGAATTACATAGTATTTTAGACTATAGCCGTTGCCCCGATATTACAAATTCTCCAGCCATAGATCCTTTATTTTCTTGTACATCATTTAATAATCCTAATGGAGACCCTAATTATGGGTATTACTGGACAAGTTCACCTTTAATGGACGGGCCTACTCCGTATACCGATGCAGTTTATATTTGTTTTGGCGAAGCACAAGGGCAAATGTCATTACCACCAACAAATACTCCTACAATATACGATACGCACGGAGCAGGAGCACAAAGAAATGACCCCAAAGCAGTCGGAACAGGTACTTACCCATCTTATTTTGGACCACAAGGCGATATTTTATATGTCAACAATTACGTTAGAGCTGTAAGAGACGCCTCAACATTATCAATCAAAAACCAATTAGAACAAATTAACGTAAAAGCCTACCCCAACCCTACAGAAGGCTTGTTAACTCTTCAAACAAAAAAGGTATATGACCAGCTAGATGTAAGTGTTGTAAATATTTTGGGCGTAGTAGTAGCTGAGTACTCTTTTGAAAATAAAAATCAGTTAAGCATTGAACTGAATGGAACAGCGGGTATTTATTTTATACACGTTCAATCTTCAAATGGAGAATTAAAAACATTTAAAATTATTAAAGAATAACGATTTGCCAACAATGTATAAAAATAATAGCCGAGGCAGTAGTAATTTAAAGCGTTGTAGCCCGCTTCAACTTTCTTGTAACTTGACAGGGAAGTGCAACGCAGTCAGCTACTAACCTTATACTAAACGTTCTTTATCTATCAAACTTTTTAAACTAAAACCTTTAGTATTTCTCCAACCGTTCTTTAATTTCTGCAATACGTTTTTCTTTGTTAGCTCTACGTAAATTTTTTGCTGAATCGGTAAAGTAACGGTGAGCTTCTAAGAATTTTATTTGCAGCTCGTCCCATTCCTTATCGGAGGAAACAATTCCTCTTTCCATTAGCTCCAACTTAAGTTTATCGGCAGTTTCGTGGAATAAATCTCCACCTAAGTAATCTAAATCGGCATCGCAAATAATTTGCTCTAGATGATTGGTTGGTTGGTGAGGTATTTTGGTAACAGAAATCAGTTTTTTTATGGTTTCTATTTGTTCAAAAGAATAGCCAAATTTAGGTAATACTTCTACTGCTAGTGCTGCTCCTATATCTTCATTCTTTGCATATTGTTTTATAAATCCGGCATCGTGATACAAAGCAGCAGTTTTTAGTAAAAAGATATCGTCACCTTCTACGCCTTCCATAAGGGCTAAACGTTCTACAGCAGCACAAACATCTTTAGTATGATTAATATCGTGATAGTGTAAGTTATCGGGCAATTCTTTTTGTAGTCTTTTTAAGATGTATTTTTCAGCTTTACGGTAGTTTATGCTACTGTAAATATGCAAATCCACATATTTCTGGAACAATTCATTTGGTATTATTCCTTCGCCATCAACAGAAAGCTCGGCTCTAATTCCATTAACAAAATACATGTCAATTAAGCCTTTGTTTTTCGCTTTAATTTTCCCGCGGTATTCGCAATTAAAGAATTCCTTAATGTACTCATATGTAGCTCCTGAGATGTTTACTTTACCAACTTCTCCGGCTTCTTCCATTCGACTACCAATGTTTACGCTATCGCCCCAAATATCGTAAGCAAAACGTTTGCTACCAATAACACCGGCAGTAATTTCTCCGGTATGGATGCCAATTCGTAATCCCCATGGATGTTTACCTTGTTCTACTCTTTCAGGGTTATGTTTGGCAACAAATCGTTGAATTTCTAACCCTGCCAACACAGTATCTATTGGATTGCTTTTGTTTCTTAGCGGAATACCACCGGCACACATGTAGGCATCTCCAATGGTTTTAATTTTTTCTACGTGGTATTTTTCAATGATGGCATCAAAATTTACAAAGTAATAATCTAGTTCAGAAACCAAATCTTGTGGTGAAATTTTTTCGGCTATCTTAGTAAAACTTTGAAAATCGGTAAACATAATAGAAGCCAACCTATACTGTCTGGCAGTTGCTTTTCCTTTGTTTTTTAATTCAATAGCGATTTCTTCAGGGAGGATATTGTATAACAATTCATCAGCCTTTTCCTTCTCTTTTTCTAAAAGTTCTTTTTGAATTTCAATTTCTTCTTTTTGCTTTATAACCTCATGGGTTCTTTCTCTAACTTGTAATTCAAGCAATAATTTTTGTGTTTTAATTCGGTTAATTCTAGTGATGTAATAGGCATAAACTAATAGCAAAATTAATAGTATAACTATGGTTCTAAACCACCAAGTTGCCCAAAGTGGAGGTTCTACAATTACTTTAATTTGAGCAATTTCATCGCTCCAAACACCATCACTATTAGCTACTTTTACTTTAAATAAATATTCTCCCGGGTTAAGATTGGTATAATTGGCTCTTCTGTTATTATCAACATATACCCAGTCTTCATTAAAGTTTTCTAGCATATATGCATGCTTGTTTTTTAATGGGAAAGAGTAGTGGAGAGCCGCAAATTCAAATGAAATAACATTTTGTTTATGTTTTAAAACGATAGCATCTAGTTCAGAAATATGTTTGTTAAGGATAGAGTTTTCACCAATATTAACAGGTTTATTAAACAAATAAAAATTAGTAATAAGAGGAATAGCTTTGGTTCGGTTAATTTTCACATCTTCCGGAAAAAAAGAGTTAAATCCGTTTATACCACCAAAATAAATTTCACCATAATGATTTTTAAAAAATGCTCCTGTATTAAACTCATTACTTTGTAAACCATCACTCTCTTCAAAATTTCTGAAAAACTTAGTATGAGGATTAAAAAAAGAAATTCCTTTATTGGTACTTATCCATAGGTTATTGTTTTTGTCTCCTAAAATTCCGTAAATTACATTGTTAGACAAGCCTTCTTTTTCTGTAAAATGAGTAAAAACTTCTGTTTTTGGGTCAAATTTGTTGAGGCCACCACCAAAAGTACCTATCCACAAAAAACCTTTTTTGTCTTCATAAATAGAAAGTACAGAATTGTTGTTTAGGCTGTTAATTTTATTTTCAGTTCTTTGGTATATTTTAAACGAAAACCCATCTTCGACTTCTTTTATATTACAAAATCCACCACCATCAGTTCCTATCCACATTGAGCCATTTTTTGTTTGGAGAATAACCCTTACAATATTATTTGGCAAATCATTTTTTACATTTTCTGAGGAAGTAATTGTTTGGCAAGTTGTTCTATCTTCTGAAACAATTACAATACCTTCTTTAGTTCCTGCCCAAAGCCTATTTTTATTATCTTCGATAATGGTATAAGTTCTAGCATTATGGAAGTTTTTTATTTTTAATTGAGCAATTTTATTGTTTTTAAAAGTAAAAATCCCTCCATCTGTGCCTAAATAAATAACTCCTTTTTTATCTTGATAAATACTATAAATACCAATGTTTTTAAGGTTGTTTTCTTGTGAAAAATCAGGTTTTAGATGAACTACTTTGCCATTAATGTTATCAAAAAAAGTCAGTCCTTGATCGGTTCCGACATATAGGTTTTCATCTCTATCCTGAAAAATAGACCAAACCATATTACTACTAATGGTATTGGATAGGTTAGGCCAATGTTGGTAATGTTTAAAAAATTGTTTTTGTTTGTCAAATTTATTTATCCCGGCTTGAGTCCCTATCCAAATAATTCCCGAACGGTCTTCTAAAATAGTGTTTATTTTATTAGAACTAAGGCTTGTAGAAATGGTTGCACTATAAACATAATGGTCAACATTTTTTAATGATTTTAGTTTATATAAGCCGTCAGTTTCTGTACCTATCCATAATATTCCGGCTTTATCTTCATAAAGTATTTTAATGATTTTGTTTCCTATTAATTGGTCAAGTTCTTTCGGAATAGAAAGATTATTGGTTTGATGGTTATAAAAATTGATGCCATTATTAGTAGCAATAGTAATAAACCCATGAATGTCTTTATGTATATCCCATACGATATTACTTTTTAACTTTGAGTTTTCTGAGGTATATTGGGTAAAATCTTTGGTATGGATGTTATAAAGCAATAAGCCATTATTTTCTGTAGCAATCATTAATACGTCTGGAGTTACAAAAACTAAATTTCTAATATTAAGTTTTTTAATATTAGTACTAAATGGGATGTTAACTTTTGAGATATGAAAATTTAGTGAATCTGTTTTTGATTTTGAAAGCTTGTATAATGATTGATCTGTTCCTATCCAAAGACTCTTATCATCTTCATTTTCTGTAATTGTCCAAACATTATGTTTTTTGGTATTTTTAGTTTTGTTTTCATTAAGGTAATGCGTAAAAGTTTGATAATCTCTGTTGAATAAATTTAGTCCGTTTTCTGTGCCTACCCATAGGTTACTATCACTATCTTCATAAATAACATGAGCAAAACTGTTAGAAATAGAGGTGCTATCTAATAAGTCGTGAGAAAAAACGGTAAATTCATAACCATTATATTGGTTAAGACCGTCTTGCGTTCCCATCCAAATTAAACCTTTATAATCTTGAATAATACAGGTAACATCGCTTTGAGAAAGTCCGTCTTTGTAGTTAATTCTATCAAACTTTATATTGCTTTGTTGTGCCAAAACAACAAGCGATAAACAGATAAAAAGTAAAAGACTTCCAGCTTTTTTAAACATAGGGTAAAGTTAGTTTAAAAAAATTAGCAGAAAAGAAAAATTATTTAAGTTTTATTACTTTAAATTCTGTCCTTCTATTTTTAGCTCTGCCCTCAGGGTTATCATCTCCATTAGGTAATTTATTAGGAGCAATAGGATGAGCTTTTCCGTAACCTTTGGCAATAATTCTTTTTTTCTCAATTCCTTTAGAAAGAATATACTCTACTGCAGCATCAGCTCTTTTTTGAGATAAATCTAGGTTAAATTTAGCACTACCAATATCATCGGTATGAGAGCTTAATTCAACGCCAATATCTTTATTCTTCTTTAGGATGGTAATTAGTTTATCTAATTCTTTTTTAGAAGGTTCATTTATTTCGTAAGAATCGTAATCGTATAGAATTTTAGAGATGATGAAGTTTTCATTTTCGGCAATTTTAATTACTTCATCAATTTCGTTGATGAGGGTAATAATGGTTTTGTCGGAAGTTAGTCTGTGATATTTAAATTTACCACCGGATTTTTTGGCAGCATCTATTACTTTACCATTTTCATCTAATAGGATTACATTAAAATTATCGTTACCTTCTTCCAACATAAACAGATAAACTTCATCTGGAGCAAGTTTATCGAAAATAAATTTACCATCTTTGTCGGTACGAGCTTTTCCTATAACATTTCCTTCTTCATCAAGAATTAAAATTTCCATTCCTTCAGAATAATCACCAGGGAGTTTTTTATAAACTTGACCATGAATATTGATGGTTAATAGGCTTTCATCAACCTCTTCTAATAATTCTAACTCATCGTAATACGTGTAAGGTAATGCTTTAAAGGTAAACTTTCCTTTACCTGATTTGTTGGCCAAAATTACTTTTTCACCTTTAGAATTGGTTAAGTATAGTTTTGCTTGGTTGAGTTTTGATTCATCTGATTCATCAATTTTAATAAGGTAATTTTCGTCCATATCTAATTTATCAAACTTAAAATTACCGTTTTCATCTGTTGTGGTAGATTGAATTACTTGGTCGTTTTCGTCTAACAAATCTATTTTTGTATTATCGGCAGTTAATTTTCCATATTGAAGCACACCAGTAATAGCTGTTTTTTCAGTTAAGCCTTCCCATTTAAAGCTGTAAATGTCGTCACTTCCAATTCCTCCTGGTCTGTTGGATGAAAAATATCCAGTATCCTTGTCTTGAAAAGTAATTCCAAAATCATCAGCAGGAGAGTTAATAGGAGCTTTCAGATTTTCAGGGTTTCCTTGTGCTTTACCATTTTTAAAGGCAATGGAGTAAATGTCTAAGCCACCGTAACCACCATGTCCATCAGAAGCAAAATAAAATAAGGTATCTTTTATGTAAGGAAAGACTTCATCTAAAGCAGTATTGATTTTTTTACCTAAATTCACTGGTTTTCCCCATTCTTCACCTGTTTTAGAACTCATGTATAAATCCATTCCGCCAAAACCTCCCGGCATGTTAGAAGTAAAAAATAATGTTTTTCCATCTTCGGTTATCCATGGGTGAGCAACAGAATAATTTTCGCTATTAAAAGGCATAGGCGTAATGTCTTTCCATTTATTGCCTTTAGCAGATGCTTGGAAAATTTTAGAATGATTGATTGATTTTTTTGACAATTCGCCCTTTACAGAACGAGTAAAATATATGGTGTTTCCATCTTTACTAATAGAAACAGGTCCATCATGATATTCGGTGCTTAGTTGGTTAGAAAATTCTTTAACTTTTTCAAAGTTCTTTTCTTTTTTAGAATAAAAAATAGACAAATAAGGCCTGTTAGTAGAACTGTTGGTTTTTTCATTTACAAAATCAGTTTGTCTTTCGGAAATAAAAATAAGTGCATCTTGATAAACCAAAGCACAAAAGTCTGAATATTTGGAATTGATATTTTTAACCAAGTTTATTTCAAATGCTTTATCTTCTTTCTCCCATACGGTAATTTCTTCTATAGAATTCAGTAGTACTTTTCCTAAAAAACTATCAGGTTCTTTTTCTAAAAAAAGTTTAAATTGTTTTTTAGCTTCAGCAGGTTTGTTATTGTTTTTTAATACTTGACCATAATGTAGGTGGTCTGAAGCTAATACATTGTTGCTAAGAGAAGTTGCTTTTTTATAATACTCTTCAGCAGCAGAATAGTTTTTAAGTTTTTTATGAGAAAAGGCAATGTTTCTTAGAGCCTCGGCATTATTAGGATCTTTTTTTAATGTTTTTTCGTAATATTTTATTGCTTCAGGGTAATTGGTTAATTCAAAATAGCCATTGGCTTTATCCAGTTGTCCAAAACATGAAACAGTTAATACTAAAAATGTTATAAAAGAAAAGTAATATTTTAAAATCATCTATCTTCGTTATTAAAAATATCTAGGTGAAACAACTTGTGATTTATGCTTAAGAAAATCGTAACCAATAAAAACTTCGTGAGAACCTCCGTTAGAAAGTTGGGTGGCAGTATAATCGTAAGCGTAGCCTATTTTAAATTGGGAAGAGACGTTAAACTCTGTTAGGAAAATTAGTGTTTGACGAGAAGTTAACGTTATACCGAATAGAAATTTATTATTGAACAACATGCTGGCATTAATATCGAGAAAACCTTGTTTGTTCTGGCCTCTCATAATGGCAGAAGTTTTTAATGTAAGTTTTTCAGTTAAACCAAAAGCTCTACCAACTGTTGCTGTTCCGTTAATGTATTTTCTAGCAACAGATGTTGCTGTATCAATAACAGAAAGTTTAAATTCCGGTTTATTAAGGTGGTCGAAAGAAATTCCTGCATAAAATTTATTGGTATTGTAATAAATTCCAAAATCGAAGTTGGGCAAAATAAAACTTTCGTTGGCGGTAGTTGGAATAGCATCATCTTGGTCGCGGTATTCAATTTTAGCCCAATCGTATTGGTAGTTTAAAATTCCTCCTCTTAAACCAAAGGCTAGCTTTCCTTTGCCTAATTTAATTTTATAAGCATAAACCAACGAAATGTCTTGTGTTGTTCTTGGTCCAATTTTATCATTAATTAATTGAAAACCCAACGCCATATTTTGGTTTTTTAATGGAGAATGAATAGATAAAACTTGTGTTGTGGGAGCTCCATCTAAACCAACCCACTGACTTCTGTGGACAAGTACGCCACTGATAGCATCACGACTACCGGCATAACCGGGATTTACGCCTAAAGGGTTAAACATATATAAACTGTACTGAGGGTCTTGTTGAGCAAAACCCTGTAAACTTATTATAAACGTTAGTATTAGTAGTATTTTTTTCATTTTCAATTATTCATTATTAATTGTAAATTACCTTGTTATTTCTACCCAACCTTTGTAAATTGTTCCGTCAACATCAGCAATATAAAAATAAGTAGAGCTAGAGAGCAAATCTCCTCCCTTGTTGCTTCCATCCCAAACAACTGTTGTGTTATCGTAATTTTTTCCGTACCAAACTTCTTCTCCCCAACGGTTAAATATTTTTACTTCATTTTCTGGAAATTGCTCTATGTTTTCTATCACCCAAACATCATTTTTACCATCGTTATTAGGAGTAATTCCAGAATAGAATTTTAATAAACAATCTTCATCATTATCAATTCCTACAGTAATTTGTGTGTTATAAGAACAATTGTTTCCGGTAATTTCTACATTATAGGTTCCTGCGATGAGTTTATCTGCTTCCCAAATGGTTACGCTGTCATCAATAGCCATAATAATCAATTGGTATGGACCAGGACAGCCTAATACGTTAGAAATAAAAATTGAACCATTTTGAGCTCCTCTACACGATTCGTTAATTACTTCATAAGTAACAATAGAATCAGTAGTAGTTTCGGGTTGTTGAAAACCTTGTGTTAGAATTTTAGAGGTTGAAAATAGGGTTTGAACAGTAGCTTCTCCAATTGTGGAAGAAAGTGTAATGCTACTTCCTGTTTGATAGCCACCCGTAGCACCAATTACTTGACGTGAAATAGTGGTTTGGGCAGTTGCTCCCAAGGAGAATAAGATGAATAGGTAGAGTATTTTTTTCATTTTTAATGGATTAATTAGTTATTAATCAGCTTGGCTTACAGTATAGGTTATTTTTACACCATATAATCTAATGTTACTTCCAGCGTTTCCTTCACTTTGAAATTTTAAATAATAAGCATTCTGGTTGTTAACAGTATGATTGGTTGTAATAGATAATGTTTGAGGGGTAGTTGAAGCCGAATTACCAGGAAGTGTTCCAGTTCCAACTGTTCCATAAGACCCTGTGGCCATATTAATCATGTATAAGTAAATTCGAGGTTGATAGGTAATAGTTCCATCATTATCGTAAATATAGGCAGTAACATTAGTTATAGTTGCTCCATCGGGTAAATTTATCGGAGCTACAGCTATAGGATATGTTCCAGATCCAGAACTCCATTGCCCATAAATAAGATTTAATGAAGCATTCCATAAATCTAATCCTTCTCGTGTTCCTACAAATGAATTACCAGCAACAGAATAATAATGAGTTTTAGGAGTTTCGTAAGTGTATTCTCCATCTACTTCAATACTGCCACCGCCATCAACATCTAGTTTTTGAGATGGAGTGGTTGTTCCGATACCAAGATTTCCTACTGCATCAATTCTCATTCTTTCAATGTTGTTAGTACCAAATTGGATGTGACTATTTTCATATTGCCACACAAAACCTTCAGCAGCAGGAGCTTGTCCTACTGCAAAGCCTTGAGAAATACCGAAACCACTAGTTCCATTTTGAAATCCAATCCTGTTATCTCTATTAACTATATTGGTAATCATAATACCTTCATCTATAATACCGGCTGCCGCTACATTACCTGCATTCCCCGTTGAGTTACCAGAAACTAAAACTTTATTTCCTAATGTGGCAGAATAATTAGTATGTTCCATACCTAGGGTAAAATATTTACTAGATCTTGTAATTCCATTTACATCTAATAAATATAAGGGATTATTTGTCCCAATACCCACATTATTAGTAATTGTAGTTGGGTGAACGGATGTTCCATTTAGTGTCCAAGGTGTAGGTGTTACAGTTAAAACAGTATTAGGATCTGTCCATGTCATTGTTCCATTAGCATCAGAAACAGGAATGTAACCCGTTGTAGCTCCATTTCTCATGGTAATTTTTCCATATACATCTAAAGCAGAATATAAGGCATCGCCACCTATGCCCACCTGACCTGTAGGGTTAATATTAAAAGGTTGGTTTAAATTAGTATTGTCTTCAATTCTAAATGTACCTGATTCATTGGAAATTAGTACAAACTGACTCATACTTTCCATTACAAAAGCAGCACCATTTGTTGGGGTAACTTCTTTTAACATCATTACAGCAGAAGCATTTTCTTCTATGTGAAGTTTAGCTAATGGAGTAGAAGTGCCAATACCAATGTTCCCAGTATTTACATCAATAGCCAACCTTGTTAAAGGTGCTCCATTGTTTTCTTCTTTTAAAAACAGATTAGATACAGGATCAATATCCCAGAACCATTCTCGTGTCGGTTGATTTGGATGACCAAGTTTGATTTGGTTGTTTAAACCACGCACGTGTAACATGCTTTCTGCATTAGTAATTCCAACACCAACTCTATCACCAGCTGTAGCTTCGTGTATAGTTGAGCCAGTTTTTGTCCAAGGTGAAGTAGGTAAAGTAACTGTTCCACCGCCATTAGAAAGGGTTAGGGTTGGAGCAGTATAAGTTAGTGTTTGGGCTGGTGTAGAAATGGTAAAGTTTGGAGAGGTCCCAGATACTGTTGTTATACCACCGCCTGTTATCGTTGTTGAACTTGCTGGAGAAGTATTATTTATTGTAAAGTTTGGTTGTGTTCCAGTTATGCTTATTCCTGTTCCAGCTGTATAATTTGGAGCTGGAGGAAGCGTAACAGTATTACCATTAGAAATAGAAAGTATATTAGCATTAATAGATAATGTCTGAGCATCTGTATTATCTAAATAAGGAGATAAATCTATAGGAGTTGGATCGTTGGTTAATGATAATGAATTTCCAGTTAAGGTTAAATCTTGGTTATCTGTTAGTACACCATTTACACTTAATGGGTTTCCTGCTGTTCCATCACCATTTAATGTAGCATCACTAACAACAACTTGAGTACCCCAATTATCGTTACCTAAACCAAGTGTATTTGGGTCTGTCCATTTTGCCTGACCAGTTCCATCATTGGCTAAAATCCAGTTGATATTTAAAAAATTATTACCTAAAACATATAAAGAATCGGTTAAAAAAGACCCTGAATTAGCGTTAATAATTGGACCTGTAGAGGAGTAATTATAAATAGTGTCTGTGTTGTTATATATAGCAGTTTGTGCCTGATTGGCAATTTTTTGAGCTTGATTTGCGATAACTAAAGTTTGATTAACTATTGTACTATCTGCATTTATAAAAACATTTCCATCTGTAACTCCATTTACTATTGAAAGTGTTTTATTTGAAGGGGAATAACCTACATATGCGTTTGAATTACTACCATTAACAAAAGCAACTCCTGAGGCACCTGTTGTATTTGCATTTATAACAGAAACTACTGCTATATTAGGGTCGTTACCAATAAAACTTGCAATAGTAGAATCAGTAGAAGCAACAGTAAGTTTACTTAAGGATATTGTTGACCCTATGCTTACATTTCCTGAATTGGAGTTGTTATTGTTATAAATGGTGTTTCCAGTTTGTGACCAAAAACCTGCAGAACCAACATTGCCTGAGACTAAGGTGTCCCAAGTTGTGCCATTATAAATGTAAGAGGTATTATTAGTGGAGTGATAAAACGCATCATTTTCATTGTTAGGGGCAGGAGGGAAGTTAGTTCCATTTCCTAACCAATTTATACCTAAACCTGTTGCACCACTGTCTCCATTACATACGTAATAAGTATAATCAATTTCTAATGCTTGTAAAATATTGTCTCCATTATCATCAGTACCGATATCAATTTTGTTTCCACCATTTTGGCAGTTAGCTCCTGTAGGTTCAGGAGTTACAATAGAAATACTATTTTTACCAGGAGCTCCTTGCGGTCCATTTGCCGATTGTTTGGAATATAATGCATAAGGTACTGACAGTAGTTGAGAACTTCCCATAGGGTCACCATTAACTTCAACATAAAGATAATGTAAGCCAGCTCCCCAGTTAATTCCAGCAAATGTTCCAAAAGATGGTGTTCCGCCTCCAATTTCTGTAGTAAATAAACCAAATTGATTGGTAGAGATACCACTGTGTGTTTCAGTATAAACAGAAGTACCCGTTGGAGAACTTTGTCTGATTTCGTAGGTAACATTTAGGGTTTGGTTCACTAAAGGATTTCCTGATAAGTCTCTTGCTACAGCTTGGTAATTAATTTTTTCTGGAGCTTGGGCTTTAAGCATTAACCCAGAGATGAAAAGAATGATAAAAAGTGATAGTTGTTTCATGTTAATTATATGTTTTTTACAAATATAAAATTCTTAGTTGTTTTTTAGTTCTTGAATTTCTTTTTGTAGTTCTTCAATCATTTTTTGTTGTTCTTGTACGGCTTTAATTAAAACAGGTATTAACTGAGTATAATTTACTGCTTTAAAACTAACTGTTTTATCAGTCATATCGCCATTTTCATTTGGGATAAAATGTTCAGACTCTAACACCATTTCCGGAAATACTTTTTCTAAGTTTTGTGCTATAACACCGTATTGTTTTGTGCTTGGAAAATTTAAGTATTTATATTCTTCTGTTTTAAAGTTATAAGTTTTAATGTCAATTTGAGTTAATTTTTCAATAGCTCCATTAAAACTTTTTATATTAGTTTTAAGCCTTTCATCAGATCCACTCCATGTGCCTGTACTAGAGTAAGCCGGACCAAGACTATATAGTGCCCAATTTGTTCCTCCTCCGGTTGCGTAACCATACAAACCATAATTTGTAGTTGCTGCACCAGATGCTCTTGCATAAACACCAATATTAAAAGAACCTGTAGCATCTTGGGCGTTTGCGTATATTGCATAATTGTAGGAAGTGGTACTTCTTGAATTTGCAAAATAACCAGCATAGATATTGTTGGCTGTTCGAACATTTAACTTATAAGAGGAAGATGGGGCTGATCCTATTCCCACATCTCCATATCTTGAAATAGTCATAGCTGCATCAGCAGCAGTTACATTGGTGCTGTTGGCAACATTGTTAACAGCAAAAACCATTGACCCTTCTCCATTAGTACCTCCAGCGTGGTTGAAAAATATTCCCCCTTTGTAATGAAAATTTCCATTTATAGCAGTTGTACCTCCAACTCTAAAACGAACACCTGTAGAGGTATTTGTGGTATTTGCTAAGTTTTGCATGCTCAGATATGAATTTCCTGATTCAGTAGTACTGGTGTTATTGTCTTGGATAAAAAGTCTGGTAACAGATGTGCTATTACCAATCGTAACATTTCCACTAGAGTTTTGAACAGTTAATTGAGTACCTGTACCTCCTGTTACGAGCATAGAGAGATTATAATTAGCAGCATTAATTATTTTAAATTGGGCAGCAAGAGCTGCAGTACCTCCTACTTGAGTTACACCGTCTAATAATGTATTTCCTGCAACATGTAATGAATGAGCAGGTGCAATAGTTCCTATACCCACATTACCACTTCTTGTAATTGTCATTATTGGGGTAGTTGAAAGGATACCATCTCCAATATCTAATCTGTTCCAAACTCCATCATATTTAATACCCATACCTTGTGTCCCTGCACTGTCTTCAGAAAAAGATAATACTGCATCACCTCCATCTAAAGGTCTTCTTGAAGCTATCATTAGGTTTGTTAAATCTTGATTTGGGTTTATAACATGCAACGGAGCTGAGGGATTAGTAACTCCTATTCCCACAAAATCTGTTATTGAACTAGGGTGTAAGACAGATCCGGTTTTTGTCCAAGGAGAAGGAGGAATTGTTACTGTACCACCACCGTTAGAAAGTGTTAAATTAGGAGCAGTATAAGCCAATGTTTGGGCAGGAGTGTTAATGGTGTAATTAGGGTTTGTTCCTGATACGGTAGTTATGCCAGTTCCTGTTAAAGAAATACTAGTAGCAGGAGATGTGTTATTAATGGTAAAGTTAGGGTAAGTACCAGTAACATTTATTCCTGTACCATTACTTAAAGAAACAGTTTGGTCAGGAGCTGTATTGGTAATTACATTTCCTGTTAAGTTAATACCAGTTCCTGCAGTATAAGTAGGAGCAGAAGGAAGTGTAACAGTATTTCCATTAGAAATAGAAAGATTATTTGAATTAATTGACAGTGTCTGGGCATCAGTATTATCCATATAGGGAGATAGATCCACTGGAGTTGGATCGTTTGTTAATGATAACGAGTTTCCTGTTAGAGATAAATCTTGATTATCGGTTAAAATACCATTTACACCAAGTGGATTACCTGCAGTACCATCACCTGTGAGTGTTGTATTAGAAATTACTACTTGTGTCCCCCAGTTGTCAGCTCCAGAACCAGCATTTTGGGCTATCCAAGCTGTTCCATTCCATGTGAGTACTTGTCCGGTTCCAGGTGTAGTAGGACTTAAATTAACTCCTGTACCTCCAGTAATTCCAATGGTGTTTCCTGAAATGCTTAAATCTTGAATTTCGTTGGTTGCCGAGGTGTCATTGTCAAAAACACTTAATGGATTGGTAGTAGTACCATCTCCTGAAATATTATTGCCTTGTGATATTACTACCTGATTTCCCCAATCATCACCAGGAGCAGATCCACTATCCCCATTACAAACATAATAAGTAAAATCTATCTCTAATGCTTGTAACATATTGTCTCCGTTATCATCAGTCCCAACATCAATTTTATTACCACCATTTTGACAGTTAGCTCCGGCAGGTTCCGATGTTACAATAGAAATACTGTTTTTTCCTGGTGTCCCTTGAGGACCGTTAGCAGATTGTTTAGCATAAAGTGCATACGGAACTGAAAGTAGTTGAGAAGTTCCCATAGGAATTCCGTCAATAATAACACTTAGATAATGTAAGCTTCCTCCCCAGTTTATTGCGGCAAATGTTCCTGTTGATGGAATTCCTCCACCAATTTCAGCAGTAAATAGTCCAAATTGGTTTGTACTAACACTAGCATGAGTTTCTGTATAAACCGAAGTTCCTGTCGGAGAGCCTTGTCGTATCTGAAAAATAACAACTAATGATTGATTGACTAATGGAGTTCCTGAAAGATCCCTAGCTACTGCTTGGTAGTTAATTTTTTCCGGAGCTTGTGCATTTGCAATTAAACAACTTATTGATAATGCAATTGATAGTAGTATATTTTTTTTCATAATTATATGAGTTAAGTCTTTTTTAAGTAGCAAACAGACGTATAAAACTCATTATATGTTGCTTTTGTCTAAAACAACATGAGTTTTATCGTGAAAAAATGATACTTTAAGGGAACAAATATAAGAATGAAATTGGTAAAATAGAAATTTTTTAAAAAAGTTAAGAAGGTGTAAACTATTGTTAATGAGATTGAAATACTTAAAGGGTTATATAGTCATGCCGATTACAAGTATATCATCTATTTGTTCAAGATTTCCTTTCCATTTTTCGATATTATCATTTAATAATTCTCTTTGATTATGGATAGGTTCATTATGAATAGTTAGTAAATAATCTCTAAAGTTTTTATACATTAATTTCTTGCCTTTTGGTCCACCAAATTGGTCGGCATAGCCATCTGAAAAAATATACACCTTATCATTTTTCTCTAATTTAAAAGTATGGTTGGTATATTTTTGTTTTGGATTATCAAAATAAGTTCCAATAGCAAATTTATCTGCTTTGGTTTGAATAATGTTGTTGTTTCTAATAATGTATAGTGGGTTAAATGCTCCTGCATACTGAATTTCTTGTGTTTTTGGATCGTAACAACAAAGCGCTAAATCCATACCATCTTTGGTTGTAGAAACACCAATTGTATTGTTGTGAAGCGTAGAGCTTATTCCTTGATTCAGGCTATCTAATATTTCTGATGGGGTATCGAATTCTCTTAAAGCATTATTAAGTGCATTATTTCCAATTATACTCATAAATGCACCTGGAACTCCATGACCGGTACAGTCTACTGCTGCAAAATAAACTTTGTTGTTTTTTTCTTTTAACCAGTAAAAATCTCCTGAAACAATATCTTTTGGTTTATATAAAATAAATGCTTGAGGAAGCATTTTCTTAACTAATTCGTTTGGAGGTAAAATAGCTTCTTGAAGTCCTTTTGCATATTTAATACTGTCGGTAACCTCTTTATAAAGTTCACTAATTTTAAGGTTTTGTTTTTCAATTTCTTCTTTTTTCTGAACTACTTCAGCAGTTCTTTCTTTTACCTTTTGTTCTAGTAATCTTTCATTTTCGGCTAAATCATCACGCATTTTTAGCAATGCTTTCCCTAGTGTATCTTCATTGCTTAATGGTTTATATTGAGCATCAAATCTTCCTGAACCTACAGCGTCAGCAAAGTCTTTTGTGGCTTTTAAGTTTTCAACTAATCTATTAAGTGCCATGGTCATTTCACCAATCTCATCATTTCTGGCTTTTATATTTCCCTTAGGGAAGACTCCTTTACTTAATGTTAGTAGTATGCTCTTAAGGTTGGTTACGGGAGTAACAATAGATTTGGTGGTATAAAAAGCAATAAGTAACCCTCCAATTATAAGTGCAATTCCTAAATATTGAGCTAAGGTTTTTAAAAAGTTAAATGAAGATTGCATTTTATTTGTAGCCTGATCGGTATGAAATTTTTGGATGTTAATTAATTCTTCTAATTGAAAAATAACTTCGTTTGTTTTTATGTATAAATCGCCATCATCACCAATCATAGAGTTGGCAAGAAATTTATTAGTAGCTTCTTCATAGCTTTCAAAACTTGGAAGGTATTCCATTATTTCTCTGTGCATATCAAAAAGGACATCTATTTCTTTAAATAATTTTGACATTTTCTTTCTATCCTCTTTATTCCAATTTACAGCTAGTTTAGCAATTTTAGTTTTTAATGCAGGATATTCATTTTCAATAAGTTTTATAAGTTTTACTTTATCAGGATGTTTAGAGTTAGATTGATAATACACCCAATTAAAGACAAGCATTTTTGAACGTACTGCCATTAATTTAAGTTCTTCTAAAGTGCTTAAAGAGGGGTTGTTTACAGTAGTAATTTTATCATTAATGTTTATACTTCTGTCTAAAGTATTATAAGTAATAGTAAAAACTGTTATTACCAAAAAAATCAAAACACCAAAACCAGTGCCTATTCTTTTTCCTATGGTAAATTTAAATTTCATTAATAGTATAAATAAACTCTTTCGAATTTTATTTTTGTAGCGAATCTAATTGTTGTTTGTAATAGTTAGACTTTTCAGTATCATTTAGTCCGTAGTAAATATTTTTCAATCCTTCTAGGGTGTCTTCTTTTCTGTAGTTAGCTTCGTAAGCTTTTAGCATAAATGGTAAAGCTTCGTTAAATAAATCTGCGATTTTTTCTTGAGTTGCCATTAAGTTTTCAAACTCCATATCATAATCCATGTTATTTACAATATCAACTCCTTCATTATAATATAAAAGTGATAAGTTATAGTTAGCAGAAGGATTGTTTTGGTCGATGGCTAAAATTTCTTTGTAAATAGCTGCCAATTGATGTCTTTGTGTAGAGTCAACTTTATCTTGTCCTTTACTAATAGCTGTTGCTATGGCAAATTTAAATTGGATTTCATGCTCGTTTAATGTATTTTTATCAGTATTAATTAGCGTTTGTAGTTGTTTGTACTGATTAAAGTTTTGGTTAGCAAGCTCATAATTTTCATTATTTATTGCTCTTGCAGCATCGTTATAATAAGTTGAAGAAATGTATTTAACTAAAGGCTCTGCTTGAGGCAAGTAAGTACTAGCAGTATCTATTTTGTATAATTTATGAATTGATATAGCACATTCGTTTCTAAATGCGGAATTCAATTCTTGTTTTTCTTTAGTTTTATATTGCTCTTTATAAATAAAGCTACGGTAAAACCAGACTTTAGTTAGTGTTGTAAATTCTTCTTGAGTTGCAGCAATATCAATGTATTTCTGAGCACTATCAAATTCAGCTTTCTGAATATAAAATTCAGCTTTAGACATGCTGTTGTTTTGCACGAACTGAGCATTAACTGTTGTAGTAACAGCAACCAAAAGGAATAATATGTAAATTAATCTTTTCATTTAACGGCAACAGCTAGTGCTTCTAAGTTTGAACTTACTTTTAATTTTTGTGTTTCTATGCTTTTAGTATTCATTTCAAACTTTTGTTTGTTATCTCTAACAACAAAGTTTATTCCTGCTCCTTTATCTACCAATCCTTCTTGTTCTGTAACTATTAAGGTGCTTCCTGATTTAACTTTTTTAATTACATTACTTAATTCATTGCTTTTACCTTTAGTAACATAAAGTAAATGACATTTGTCTAGTTCAGCAGCAGAATTAAATTTTTTCACTAAAATGGGTTGATTACCAATTTTTTTTGTTTGAGCCATTTTAGTTAATTCATCATAAAGAGGAGTGTCACCAACTATACCAAAAACGAAATAACCTGTTTGATAGGCTTTTGGCCATTCTATGTATTTTGTGAAGTTATACATAAAAACAGCTTTCAATTTGGCATTAGTATCTACCTCTTTTTTTGTAATAAAAGAAGAGCCGATAATAAATACCAATAATAATATGAAGCTTGTTTTTTTCACTAATAAGTTCACTTGCAGTCAAATTCTAAGCCAAAATAGATTTAGAATAAATGCAAATATAATTTTTTTAAGCTAAAATAAAAGATGTTTTCTACTTTTTAAAACAATAAGGTTCTAAGCTCTTAGGTTTATATTGGTTTGGGTTGATAAAGAAGTAGAGTTGAAGATACGTTATAAGAAGATTTACTTAAGGGTTGATTAAAACTTATAATTAGTTCTTTTTACGACCTTTTCCTGATTTTCTTCCTCCACTAGCCTCACCTTTTTTATCTTGTTTGTTGGTTTTAACATTTACTGTTTTGCCGTATCGTGCTTTTGAAGAAGAGAATGGAGATCCTCTTTTGCCTTTGATTTTTTTTCTACTGGTAGAATGTAGGTAGTTTTTACTTTTTGACTTGCCATTACCGGAACCATTGTCAACTTGAATGTTTGGTCCTTTTTTAGAGCTGCTGGTAAAAAGTGAATCACCTCCTGATTTACAAGAAACAACTGCCAAAGCAATAAAAAGTAGATATATTATATGTTTAAATTTATTCACTAGATGGTTTTATAACAAATGGCCGTAATTATTTTCCTGATTTTCTTCCCGAACGAGATTTTCCATTTGTTGGATCTCCTTTTTGTTTTTTGTTGTTTGATTTATACCTTCTTTTTTTTGATGAAAATTCGGCTTGTTTTTTCATGTCTTTTCTTTTTACATTCTTTCTTGAAATAGAATGTTTGTAGCTTTTGGCTTTATTCCCTGAGCCTCCACCATCAACATCAATATTCGGACCTTTTTTAGATTTACCTGAAAAAGCATCTCTTTTTGCAGTAACTTCGGTTGAAGAGCCACTGCTTGAAGCTGTTTTTTTGTTCTTTTTTTGTCCGAATAAAGAAACGGAAATAAAGAAAATAAATATAAAAAGTAAATATAATTTATGCATTTTGATGGTTAATAAACGTCTAAAAAATTTTGGGAGTAAATGTAATAAGTACAAAACAGTTTGACGAATTTCTGTCGAGCCATTTATTAACAAAACATTTTTACCTATGTTAACAACTTTATTTTGCCGGAGCGTTAGAAGCTTGTACAGTTAACGTTTCAATATCTCTATCAAATAGATACAGTCCACCTTTGTCTTCTCCAATCAAATGAAGTTTATCCATAATGGTTCTTGCTAATGCTTCTTCTTCAATTTGTTCGGCAACATACCATTGCATAAAATTATGAGTGGTATAGTCTTTTTCTGTTAAACAAATTTCAACTACATCATTAATATCATTAGAAACACTTACTTCATGATCTAACAATGTTTGAAACAAATGGTTTAATGATTTGTACTGAGATTCCGGTTTTGCTAAAGCAGGAATAATGGCCTTTCCGCCTCTTTCGTTTACATACTGAACTATTTTTAGCATGTGCATTCTTTCTTCTTCGGCATGTTGGTATAAAAACTGAGCTGTCCCACCTAATCCTTTAGTTTCTGCCCAAGAAGCCATAGCTAAATAGGCCTGAGAAGATTCTGCTTCAATTTTAATTTGGTTGTTAAGTGCTTTTTCAATAGTTGGTTTTAACATGTCTTTTTCTTTTTTTTGAGTTTTGCTCAAAGTTAATAAGTTAACAGCAATAATAAAAGTGAAGCGCTAGGTTTTTTTGCTCAATTTTACTTATGCACCACAAATCTAAATCCTTTTCCATGTACATTGATGATTTCTATGTTTTCGTCTTTGTTAAGGTGTTTTCTTAGTTTAGCAATATAAACATCCATGCTTCGCGCATTAAAATAATTATCGTCTTCCCAAATAGCTTTCAGTGCATGGGTTCTGTCTAATACTTTGTTTTCGTTTAGACATAACAACCTTAGCAAGTCGCTTTCTTTTGAAGTAAGCTTGGTGATTTCTCCTTTAAAGGTTAAGTGTCTTTTTTGATAGTCGAAAGTATAATTGCCAATAGTAAAAAAAGTTTCATTTTGGGCTTCATTATCTTCTTGGCTTCTTCTTAAAACGGCATTTATTCTGGCTAATAATTCTTCCATGCTAAATGGTTTAGAAATGTAATCATCAGCTCCTACTTCAAAACCTTTAAGTGTATCTTCTTTCATAGATTTTGCGGTAAGGAAAATAATAGGTACTTTTTGGTTTATTTTTCTGATTTCTTTAGCAGTTGTAAAACCATCTTTTATGGGCATCATTACATCTAATAAGCACAATTGGTAGCTACCTTTTATAAAGTTAGAAAAAGCTTCTTCGCCATTATTGGTAAGCGTTACTTCATAACCTTTGGCTTTTAAAAAATCGGATAATAAGTTGCCTAGATTTACATCATCTTCGGCTAGTAATAATTTAATTTTTTCTGACATATCGTTTAATTATTTTGGTTCATATCAAAAGGAAGGTAAATTTGAAATTTAGTACCTTTTCCATATTCGCTTGTTGCTTTTATTTCTCCTTGGTGCTTATCTACAATGGCTTTCACATAGTTTAGTCCTAACCCAAAACCTTTCACATTATGTACATCACCTGTAGGAACTCTGTAAAATTTTTCAAAAATCTTACTCAGGTTTTCTTTTTTTATTCCGCTTCCTTTGTCGTTTACACAGAGTAAAATTCCTTCTCTTAAGTTTTTGGTTTCTATGGTAATTTCCGGGGTTTTAGGTGAATATTTATTGGCGTTATCCAATAAGTTGTATATAAGGTTGGTAATATGTACTTTGTCTGCTTTTAATATAGGGTTTTCTGCATTTAGTTTTTGGTAAATAACACCATTTTTAGATGTAATTTGAATGTTAATATTGTCAGCAACATTTTTAATTACATCGTGCAGGTTAAAGCTTTCTCTGTTCAGTTTTAAATCGGTTTTATCCCAAGTGGCACTTTTTAAAACTCTTTCTACCAACAAACCTAGTCGTTGATTTTCTTGATTAATAATGTTTACATAATTCGATTTTATTTTACCATCACTGCAAATATCGACATCATTAAGAGCTTCGCAAGCTAATGATATAGTAGAAATAGGAGTCTTCAATTCATGCGTCATGTTATTGATAAAATCATTTTTTACTTCGGAGAGTTTCTTTTGTTTAAAAATGGTTTGAATGGTAAATGTAAATGCCCAAATAATAATTAATAATAATATGATAGAACTGAGTAGTAACATCCACATAGATTTTAGGATAAAACCTGTTTTGTTGGGAAAATAAATGCTTAAAAAGTGAGGGGTACTAAAGATATCATTAGGAAAAAGTTGTGTCCAATAGCCAGACATCCTAATATCTTCAGTATAAATTAAAGAATCGTGATTAATTACATCGTTGCCATTATAATCAAAAATTCCATATTTAAATTTAGTACTAATTCCTCTATTTTCCAGTTCGTTTTTTATAAGTGAATCTAAATCAATTCCGGCAACTCTTTCCTTTATGTTTCTGTGTCTGTTTAATTCATAAAGGTTTTCAAGAATATCATCTATCAACATCGACTTTTCGTATTCTTTGTAGTTAAAAATAGAGTCGTTAAATTTTGGAAAATCATCTTTAATACCTTCACCTTCCTGCGGGGCGTTACTGCTTCCAAAACTAAATTGAAAACCAAACTTTCCTTTATCGGAAAAAGATTCAATAGATTTTTGATAAAGTAATTTATCAGATTCTTGTCTTTGTCGTTCGCTAATTTTATATTTTATACCATTTTCTTCAAAGGTGGTAGAAGTATCGTAATTTAAATTCTGATTAGCATTAAAAGATTTTCTTATGTTTTTAGCTCTTAACTTAAGTAATTCTTGGCTTTTTTTATGAGATTTTAATCTGTTGAAGGTCTCAATTTTTTCAGTTTTATGTGCAACAGCAACTAAGGCATTGGTAACATCGTTTCTAAAACCCTCTTCTCTTAGTGTGATGGCATTGTTTATCCAATAAATTTGGATAGCAACAAGTCCTACCAAGGCAAAAGTAATTAGTCCGATTAATGTATAAATGTACTTTCTCTTCATTTACAACAAAGGTACTTCTTAAACTCTCTATTTAATTGATGTTTAACACTTTTTAACTTTTGTTAACTCGAAATTAACACCCTTTTTTTAGAGGTAAGAATACTTTTGTGTTACTGAATAAGAAAACAGTAAATCCCACCTAGTAATAAACTTCTTGTTTAGTTAGTGCAAAAAAAATCTCCTAAGTTCTTAGGAGATTTTTCTATTTATGAGGTTTTTTGTTTCAATTATTCTGCCAGTACAATAATTTTATTGTTGCTAACTTCAACAACTCCACCATTAATCGCAAATAAATTCGATTTTTTATTTTCGTCAATCACACTAATATCGCCTTTTTTTAAGGTAGAGATAATAGGACTGTGATTGGGAAGCACACCAAAAGAACCTTCAGTTCCAGGGAAAATAGCAGAGTCTATTTCTCCTTTAAAGATACTTTTTTCAGGTGTAATGATTTCTAAATGCATAGTTTATTAAGTTTAAAGTTAATTATACTTCAGCTAACATTTTCTTACCTTTTTCAACGGCTTCTTCAATAGAACCAACAAGGTTGAAAGCTGCTTCAGGATATTCATCTACTTCTCCATCCATAATCATGTTAAATCCTTTAATAGTATCTTCTAAAGAAACTAATACTCCTTTTAAACCTGTAAATTGCTCAGCAACATGGAAAGGTTGAGATAAGAAACGTTGAACTCTTCTTGCTCTGTGTACAATTAATTTATCTTCTTCAGAAAGTTCGTCCATACCAAGGATGGCGATAATATCTTGAAGTTCTTTATATCTTTGTAATGTTTCTTTTACTCTTTGAGCACAATCATAGTGAGCTTTTCCAACAATGTCCGGGGTTAAAATTCTAGAAGTAGAATCCAATGGATCTACCGCAGGATAAATTCCTAGCTCAGCAATTTTTCTTGAAAGTACTGTAGTAGCATCTAAGTGAGAGAAAGTAGTTGCAGGAGCAGGGTCAGTTAAATCATCCGCAGGAACATAAACCGCTTGTACAGATGTAATAGAACCTGATTTTGTAGAAGTAATACGCTCTTGCATTGCCCCCATTTCAGAAGCTAATGTTGGTTGGTAACCTACCGCAGAAGGCATACGGCCTAAAAGTGCAGATACTTCAGAACCAGCTTGTGTAAATCTGAAAATGTTATCAATAAAGAATAAGATATCTTTTCCTTTTCCGTCTCCTTCACCATCTCTAAAATATTCAGCCAATGTTAAACCTGAAAGAGCAACTCTTGCTCTCGCTCCCGGTGGCTCATTCATTTGTCCAAAAACTAATGTCGCCATAGATTCAGCTAAACCTTCTTTATTTACTTTGCTTAAATCCCATCCACCTTCTTCCATAGAGTGTTTGAATTCGTCACCATATTTGATAACGCCAGATTCAATCATCTCTCTCAAAAGGTCGTTTCCTTCTCTTGTTCTTTCACCAACACCGGCAAATACAGAAAGTCCTGAGTGACCTTTAGCAATGTTATTAATCAATTCCATAATAAGAACTGTTTTACCAACACCGGCACCACCGAATAAACCAATTTTACCACCTTTAGAGTAAGGCTCAATTAAGTCAATTACTTTAATACCTGTCAATAATACTTCGGTTGATGTAGATAATTCCTCAAATTTAGGTGGTTTTCTGTGAATTGGATTTCCATCTGCTTTAGGAATGTCACCAATACCATCAATAGCATCACCAACAACATTAAATAATCTTCCTCTAATTTGTTCGCCTTTAGGCATTAAAATAGGAGAGTTTAATGAAGTTACTTCCATTCCTCTGCTTAGTCCGTCAGTTGCATCCATAGAGATTGCTCTAATAGCATCTTCTCCGATGTGTTGTTGACATTCTAAGATTACTTTTTGTCCGTTACTTTTTGTGATTACTAAAGCATCCATAATGTTAGGGAGCTTTTCTGCATCAGCAAAACTAACATCAATTACCGGACCCACAATTTGTGAAATTTTACCTACGATTGTTGACATGTTTTATGTTTTATTTATGAAAAAATTAGTCTTAAAATTTGTGGCTGCAAAACTAATTATAAATTATTGATAATAGCAATAATTATTATCCTTTTTTTGTCGAAAAAATTGTGATTTTTAGTGATATTTGCCAACCTAATTATATTCACCATTATAGGACGATTTTTATAAGTGAAAGTTTACACTAATATTCAGGAATTTAAGTCAACAAAAAACGTTGTAGTTACCATTGGTACTTTTGATGGAGTTCATCTGGGGCACAAAGTAATTATCAATCAATTAAAAAAAGCTGCAGAAGAACTTGAAGGAGAAAATGTGTTGCTTACTTTTTTTCCTCATCCAAGAATGGTTGTTTTTCCTGACGATAATGAATTGAAACTGTTAAATACTATTGAAGAACGTAAAGAGTTACTTGGAAAAGCAGGTATTGACCATTTAATTATTCATCCTTTTTCTAAAGCATTTTCTAGACTAACGGCTTTAGAATTTGTTAGAGATATTTTAGTAAATCGTTTAAATGTAAAAAAATTGGTAATTGGTTATGACCATCATTTTGGTAGAAACCGAGAGGGCTCGTTTGAAGATTTAATTGAATTTGGAGAAGTATATGGTTTTTCAGTTGAAGAAATTCCTGCTCAAGATATTCAACAAATAAATGTGAGTTCCACAAAAATCAGAACTTCTTTACTTGCAGGAGAAATTCATGCCGCAACAAATTTTTTAGGTTATCCCTATTTTATTAATGGAACTGTAGTAAAAGGTGATAAAATTGGTAGAGAAATAGGTTTTCCTACAGCCAATATAAAACCTGATGAAACGTATAAACTTATTCCGAAAAATGGTGTGTATGCAGTAAAGGTTATTGTAAATGAAAAAGAGTATGAAGGAATGCTTAATATTGGCATTAGACCAACGCTGAAAGGAAAAAAAGAAACGATAGAAGTAAATATTTTTGATTTTGATGAAGATATTTATGGACAAAAAATTCAGGTAAAATTTTACGAAAGAATTCGTGATGAACAATCTTTTGAAGATCTTAACGAACTTAAAAACCAATTGAATATTGACAAAACCAAAACGATACAACTTTTTAGTTAAACTACTTTTTATAATGTGCTTTATTGGAGTTGTTCAAAATTCCTATGCTCAGTTGCTAGATGAGAAAGCACTTAAAAAATCTATTAAGTTTTCTTGGGAAAAAGCACAGGAAACAACTCCCGAAAATGTATTAAAACTAAAATTAAAAGAAGAAGAAGTTCCACTTTTTTTAGAAAAAATAGAGACTTATATTTATTTGCAATCGTTAGATTTAAATAATTGTAATTTGAGCGAGTTGCCAAAAGCAATTTTTAAATTGACTAATTTGCAGGAATTAATTATTTCTAATAATCCAATAATAGTTATTCCGTCAGAAATAGGAGAATTGAAAAATTTGAAATGGTTATATGCTACCTTTATAAAAGCGACCACACTTCCATCGAGCATCAAAGAATTAAAAAAATTACACACGCTTTTTTTGTGGGGAAGTGAGATCACTTATTTCCCTCCTGAGTTTTTAGAGTTGAAGTCAACTTTAAAAGTGTTGAATATTCGTTCGGTAAAAATGAGTAAAAAAACTGCTAAAGAATTAAAAAACCAACTATCAAATACACGAGTTCGTTATTCCTACAGGTGTGATTGTAGTTTTTAAACAATTTATAAAAAAAGAAGTGAAGTAACCAATTATAGTTACTTTTGTCTTTATATAAATATAATATATAAAAAAATTTTAGAATAAGATTTGAACAATTTAAAAGTTATAACCGTTTTTCTTTTGCTATTATTTATGGCAATTTCAGCATCTGCTCAAGATGAGTTATTGTTTTTAAATGGTAAACAACTGGAAGGAAAGATTTTAGAGTACAATAAATATCAACTTACTTTTCAAACTAAAAAAGACAAAGAGTTGACCATAGAAAATTATCGTTTATTTTCTTTTTCGAAAGATAGTAAAGACACTATATTATATAAGTATGATACGTTAGAAGGGAATTTTTTAAGTGAAAAAGACATGAAACTCTTTGTTTATGGAGAGCGAGATGCACATTTAACTTACTCTTCAAAATTTTCTAACGTGTTGGGTTTTGCTGTTGGAGGTGGAGCCGGTTATTTTATGCATTACGATCAAAGTTTTATTTTTGTAGCAACACCTTTAGTATATACATTAGGGACATTAATTTTCCCAACACGAGTAAAGCAGAGAAAAATTAAAGATTTACAATACATTAAAGAAGATGAGTATTTAAGAGGGCACGAACGTGTTGCTCGGGCAAAAAGAACTCAAAGTGCTCTTGTTTCCACTTTAATAGGATTGGGCGTTGGTTTTACTGCCAGTTTAATTGCCAATTAGAGTAGGTCTTATAAAAAGACTATATTTATTTCCAAATTCCCTATGGAAAATGCCATTTATACACTTAATAGTATTCAGTAATTTTTTTGTTTCACTTTGTGTTGCAGCACTCACCTACAGAACGTTTTTATATTTTAATTTAACACTATCCAATGCTATGTTGGTGTTGGTTTTTTCTGCTACTTATTTCATTTATAATTTTCAGCGGTTAGTAAGAATGAACCAAAAAGAAATTGATGAAACCAATATTGGTTTTAGAATGAGGTGGGTTTATAAAAACAAACAACCTATTATTTTTACTATTGTTATTGCAGCTATAATTCTTGTTGTTTCTTTATTTTATATAAAAATTAAAACCATAATAGCATTGGCAATTATGGGGTTTTTCTCAGTAGTTTATGTAGTAAGATTTATTCCTTATAATAATAAATGGTTAGCTTTAAGGGATATCCCTTTTCTTAAAATTTTTGTAATAGCATTTGTTTGGGCGTTGGTAACAGGGTTGTTACCCATAATAAGTAGTAAAGATTTGATTCAAATAAATTTACAGCATATATTGTTTCTTATTAAACAATTTTTATTTGTTGTTGCTATTACTATTCCTTTTGATATTAGAGATATGAAATATGATGTGGAAAAAGGCATAAAAACATTTCCTTTAGTTGTTGGCGTAAAGAAAGTAATTATATTAGGAGTACTGCTGTTGTTAGGTTTTATTGCTATTGCAAGTTATGAGTTTTTGGTGTTTCAAAACATAACGATGAGTTTATGGATAGCCGAAATTATTACCATTTTGTTAGTAGCGGTATTACTGCTTCTTTCTAAGAAACAACAACCGGAGCTTTTTTATTCCTTAATTATTGAGGGAACTTCGTTGTTATTAGCAATTACTGTTTTGTTAAGCTAATTCCTTCTTAACTTCCATTTAGAAACAACATTTTTATTAGCACTAACGCTAAGTTTTTGTTCGTTTTCTTCATATACTTTTACAGCAAACAAGGCAGCAACTTCTTCTAACTCCGGAAAAGAGTTTAATAATTTTTCGGGAGTAAAATATGTACCTACAAAGTGCGTATCAAAGTTTCCGCTTCTAAAGGCTTTGTGTTGTAATGCAAATTTACAGAAGGGCAAAGTAGTTTCTACACCGCTGATAATATAATCATCAATAGCTCGTATCATTCTGTTAATGGCTTCTTCACGATCTTTACCATGAGTAATTAATTTGGAAATCATTGGGTCGTAATAAATTGGAATTTGCATACCTTCTTCAAAACCATCATCTACTCTCACTCCCATTCCTTCCGGACGTTGGTAAGTGTTTAATCTTCCTATATCCGGTAAAAAATTGTTCATAGGATCTTCAGCATAAACCCTCACTTCAATAGAATGCCCGTTAATGGTTAGCTCCTCTTGCGTAAAGCTTAACTTTTCGCCTCTTGCTACATTTATTTGTTCTTTTACCAAGTCTTTTCCGGTAATCATTTCTGTTACAGGATGTTCTACTTGTAAACGGGTATTCATTTCTAAAAAGTAAAAATCTTTGTTGTTTTCCAATAGAAACTCTACCGTTCCGGCACCAACATAGTTACAAGCCCTTGCTACATCTACCGCACTTTCGCCCATGGCTTTTCTAATTTCAGGAGTAAGCACTGATGAAGGAGCTTCTTCAATTACTTTTTGGTGTCTTCGTTGTATAGAGCATTCTCTTTCAAATAAATAAACAATATTTCCATGACTATCAGCCATAACCTGTATTTCGATATGACGAGGAGAACCTACATATTTTTCAATAAAAACAGCTCCATCACCAAAAGAAGAAACCGCTTCACTAACTGCACGATTCATTTGTTCTTCAAATTCTTCAGCATTTTCGACCACACGCATTCCTTTACCACCACCACCGGCAGAAGCTTTTATTAAGATAGGAAAACCTATTTCTAGGGCTATTTTTTTTGCTTCGTTAATGTTGTCAATGGCTTCATCTGTTCCTGGAACCATAGGAATGTTGTATTTTTTTACAGCAGCTTTTGCTGCTAGTTTACTTCCCATTAATTCCATTGCTTCAGGTGAAGGGCCGATAAACGTAATGCCTGCTTCAGTAATTTTTCTGGTAGCTTCGGCATTTTCAGATAAAAATCCATAGCCTGGATGTAGTCCGTCAACATTTAATTCCCTACAAATTTCAATGATTTTATCTACTTTTAAATAAGATTGATTAGAAGGAGGAGGTCCAACACAAACTGCTTCATCGGCATATTTTACGAAAGGAGCATCTCTGTCGGCTTCAGAAAAAATAGCTACAGTTTTAATGTTCATTTCTCTGCAAGTACGCATTATTCTTAAAGCAATTTCTCCTCTATTGGCTACTAATATTTTGTTCATAAGGTTATCTTTTTATGGGGCATAAAAATAAGCATATCACACTAAATTAAAAGTAGAATTTTAGATATTTTATTAATTAACTTTGCATTATTATTTTAAGTTAACTCATGGCTAGACTATTATTAATCTTATTACTTTTAGGTTTCTTTCTTTCAGGATGGGCTTTTTCTGAAGTAAATAGAACCCATTTTAATAACCCTAAAGCTAAACGCAATTGGTTGTGGGTAATAATATTGTTGCCCATTATTGGAGCTATCTTGTTTTTTACTCAGAAAAATAAGAGGAATTAATACAAATCTCCGGTTTGTATTCTCAGGTATTTGCGTACTGCCAAGTTGGTAGAAATCCACGAAATTAATATTCCCAATATTATCATAATTAAGAAAAGTGCTCCGTAAAGCTCAAAATTTCTGAAATCGATTAACTCGGGGTATTGTTGTTGGAAATAATATAATACCACAATAATTAAACTTATAGCGATAAATGCACTGACAATACCGTTGCCAATTCCTTGCAATACAAATGGTCGCCTAATAAAAGAATGGCGAGCACCTACTAGCTGCATGGTTTTTATTAAAAATCGTTTGGAGTAAATAGATAATCGGATGGTGTTATTGATTAATGCAGTAGCTATGATAAGCAGTAAACCGCTAAAAGCCAACATGTAAAAACTAATTTTCTTTACGTTTTGGTTGACTAAACTCACTAAATCTTTTTGGTAGATAACTTCTTTAATATTAGGATTGTTTAATAAATCAGCTTCAATAATGCTTAAGCTATCGGTATTGGCGTAATCGGCATTTAGCTTTACATCTATAGAAGGCAACAACGGATTATAACCTAAAAAGCTGATAAAATCCTCGCCTAAGTCTCTTTTTAGGTCAGCAGCAGCAGAATCAGGATGGATAAAGTGTGTTGCTTTTACATAGGTTTCAGCATCTAAGGTTTTCTTAATTTGGTTAATGTCTACATCTTTAATTTCGCCTTTAAGGATAATAGAAAAACCAATATTTTCTTTTACATGATTAGAAATTTGTTGTGTGTTTAATAAGATTAATCCTAATATTCCCAACATAAAAAGCACTAATGAAATACTGATGATAGTGGTAAAGTAGGAAGAAATTAATCTTCTTTTGGTATGAGATTGATGATTAGCCGACATGATTAATTGTCCATTTTAATAATTAGTAAAATACAAAGGTAAACGTTTCTCCAACACTTACTTTTCCAAATTCATCAACAAAAATACAGCTATTATTTGTTAATTTCGCACCTCATTTAAAGACTTATTAACGATGCAATATCAATTTAACGAGATTGAAAAGAAATGGCAAAAGTATTGGGAGGAAAACAAAACTTATGCGGCAAAAGATAACAGTGTAAAACCAAAATACTATGTGTTAGACATGTTTCCTTACCCTTCGGGAGCAGGGTTGCATGTTGGTCATCCACTGGGTTACATTGCTTCTGATATTTTTGCTCGTTATAAACGTTTACAAGGTTATAATGTATTGCATCCAATGGGTTACGATTCGTTTGGATTACCCGCTGAACAATATGCTATACAAACCGGTCAGCATCCTGCCGTTACTACTAAAGTAAATATTGAAGGTGGTGTGGACAAACAAGGAAATGTAATTCCAGGCTACAGAAATCAATTAGATAAAATAGGTTTTTCGTTCGATTGGGACAGAGAAGT
>DATCTM010000042.1:0-5811 GCA_036567945.1 Vicingaceae bacterium | reverse complement strand
TTAATTGAATTAGTATAAACTGTTTGACCTAACAAATTGTTAATTTCTATTTTATATCTATTTGTATTTGCTTTGTTTTCTATATTAATCGTAATAGTAGAATTGGTAGGGTTTGGATAAATCTGAACGTTTGACATATCTTTTTGTTCCTCAATTGAAACAACTCCTTCATTACATAAAGCTAGAATCTCATTTGCTGCCAATGCTCTATTATAAATTCTTACATCATCTATATTACCATGAAAAAATTCAACATTAGTTTGCCTTGTACCAATTTTAGCAGTTGGTACATTACCATAAAAAGGTACTATTGGACTAGAAAGGCTATCTATTGCTACTAAATTACAGTTGATATACAACTTCTGAACATTTGATGAACGAGTAGCTACTATATGATTCCATGTGTTAATAGCTAACCCTGCCGCATCATAAGTAGCTAATGCAGAATTAGGATCGGTGTACCCTGTAAGTCCCCAGCCAAATATACTAGCATTAAGAACTTTCATAGCCTGATCTCCACCATTAGTATTTCCAGCTCTTGAACTTCCAATTGAGAGAATGTGAGTTGCGGTTCCAGCTGAAGGGATTGAACTTAGCATTACCCATACTGAATAGGTGTATTCATTCAATAATAATCCTGAAAGCGGCAAATCAATGTAATCATTAACTCCATCAAAATAAAAAGCAGAGTTAGGATTTCCATTCTTATCTGCAGTTAGCGTAGCTCCAATTATAGTTCCATGTTGACTATTAACATTATCATTTGCATTGCCCGAAAAAGAATAATGCCTTACCAATCCATTTGTTGGTATTTGTGCCATTATATTTAAAGATAATACTACTGCAAAAATTGTAAAGATTTTTTTCATTCTATTTGATTTAAATTAAAAATAACTTTTTATTATTAATAACAAAAATAAGTTAAAAATACCTTAGATGCTAAAAAAATCTTTTAGACAACATAACTCTTTTTTAAACTTTATAAAAAACGTAACTTTACAGTTGTAAACATCAATAACTAATTAAAAAATTATGAATTACATTTTAGTTCTAGGAGCACAACATAGCGGAACAAGTTTATTAACAGCCATATTAGGAGGTCATCCTGAAATTGCAATGCTTAATGAAGATTTAAAAGGTAATATCACAAAAGTTGTAGGTAAAAAGTATGCAGGTAATAAATTAATATACCACTTACAAGTGCGTAAATCTACAAAAGCAAATAGATTTACCCACTTAGCAAATAGAATTGTGAGATTTTTATCTCCAACAATAGGTCTTTTTAAAAGACCGTTCCCTAATAGCGAAATGTCTTTAGATGATTATTTGGAACTAGAACCAAAAATCATATTAATGGAAAGAGACCTTGAAAAGAACATTGAAAGTATTTGCAGAAGAGAAAGTGTTTCTGAGAAACTTGCTGAAGAATATCTTGAAAAAGTTGCCGAAATCCCAGAAATACTCCCTGAAGGTATTGACGTTCATAAAGTTGATTTGCAATCTTTAACTGAAGACCCAAAAGATACTGTGGCTGAAATCTGTGATTTTTTAGATCTTGAATTTAAAGAGGAAATGTTATCAGCTCCGAAATATGGCTATAAATACAAAAATGAATATGGTTCTAAAATTGTACAAAAAGAATAACTACTTAATTAATAAAAAGGGATATATAATCCCTTTTTTCTTGTGGACAAAATATAAAGTTTCTATCCAAATTATCATTAGAAACTTCATTTAAATTTTTAATTCTTTTTAGTTTTTTAATTTTTTCTTTATACTGAAAAAGTTCATATTTATCCATCTTATCCAAACATTCTTGAACCTCATTTTCAATCACATCATAAACCTCACATATAATAATTGGCTTATGTTTATTAATAACATCTAAACTACTTTTTAAAATAAGATGTTCCGTGCATTCCGTATCTAACTTAATCAAATCAACTTTATCTAAATTATACTTAGCCATAACACTTGCCAAAGTAATAACATCAACCTCGTACGAAGACGCTTTTTCTCTACCATGTATATTTTGAAGACTATTTGAACCATTTAAATTGTATTCTATCCAAGGATATTTTTTGCTTACCACATCATAGAACTGAAGCCTACCATCAATATCAGAAACTGCTTTATCAATCAACACTACATTTTTTAAATTATTCTGTATAATATTCCTGTTCAAATAATAAAGAGGTCCTACTGAAGGTTCAAATGAAAATGTTTTTAATGAAGGATTTAATGTTTCTCCTAAAATTGTAAAGTACCCAATATTAGCTCCTATATCAAAAAAGACTTCTGATTGTTTTACTAAATGCTCAAAAAGAGTAGTAAATTCATAATTATTAGCTCCTTTAAAGAAAATTTCTCTAGAAACAAAACAAGTTTGATTTGTATGAAGAAAAATAATGTTTTTTTTATATTTAACTTTTATTTTGCCACTAACAGGCATAACTATTGTCTTTAAGAAAAATACCCTAATCATTTTCAGAAAATTTCTTAAAATATAATTTATGGCAGGGTGATATATTATTTGATAAAATAATTTCATAAGTTCATAATAAAAAAGCCAAATATAGATTTTTCATTATTGTAATTTACATAATCAGACTGATTATTTCAACACATAGTTGAAATTTAATAACTTAATCATCAACTACTTATGTTGTAAAGCGTTTTTACAGGAAAATGATAAGGTAATTTTATCAAAAAAATTGATGGTACACATCAAAATGAAATATTATAATAATGATTATTAGAAAACTGTATCACAGACTATTCTTATTATCAATCAATTCAGCAACTAAGGCTGAAAGCTTTTCTCTTTCTTGTGGTGGATATTTAGTTATAATCCTATTTCTTGCTTTAATACCAAGTTCTTTTTTTTCAGAAGTTAATGCTTTATTTATTAACTGTTCTAAATCATTTACATCTTTTTTATATAACACATAACCCGCATCGCCAATTATCTCAGGAATAGCAGCTACATTAGATCCTATAGGAATGCATTCGCACAACATTGCTTCACAAATCGCACTAGGAAAGCCTTCGCATATTGACAATTGAAAATAAAACTCGTGAGAACTATAGTAATCTTTTAACTCTTCATAAGGCACAGAAGAAATCAAACATACATTAGTTGGTATGGAAGTATATTTCATTTGAGAATTATTTCCTATAATTGTAAAAGTGCTCTCTGGAAACCGAAGTGCCATTTCAAAAATTAAGTCAATACCCTTTCTATAATAATTAGGAGCATTTAAATAGGCTACAGTAATAAATGAATTACTTTTTTTATCCTTTGATTTATAAAATTGAGTAGAACTATATCCGTAACAGATTGTTGTATGTGGCGCCTTAATACTCGGACAGAAATGTTTATAACCTTGCTGTGGGTAATCATCAGTAGTATAAGTATAATCAGAAATAACTAAACTTTCATGTACTGGAGCAATGTGTTTAACCATTTTTAAAGACCACTTTGTAAAAAACCCTAAAAGAAACTTATTAAAATTTCCATAATTAATTGAAGGAAATGAAACACATTCAGTTCCTCCCAAAACATTTAATGAAGCTTTTTTTGTTATTATAGCAAATAAATTAGGTAAAAAAGAATGATATCCTGCAAATTGACATATTAAAATAGAAGTGCTTTTTATATTAAAGAGTAGAAAAAAAAATTGCCTAAAAAAATAAAATGGAGTTAAAAATTTTTTTGGTGGATCAAATGCAAATGTTCTTACTTCATAATATTTTGATAACAACGCTATATCATTTCTTACAAAAGAACCATATGTTGGGTAAGTATATATAATTTTTGATTTCAATTTTTAACTTTTTCTCTTTTAATACACCTTAAATTAACTTATTTTAGTTGCGAACAAAGATAAAACTTTATGTTTAAGTACTTAGTTTAATTCAAAAATAGTTCAATTATTATTAAAATATATATCTTTACAAAATGTTGATTGGTAAAGGACTTATAGCAAGTGCATTTAAGCATTATTCAGCAAATTCGAATGTGATTCTATTTGCCTCTGGTGTATCTAATTCTAGAGAAATAGAAGTAGTTAAATATAAAAGAGAATTTGAACTTCTTAAGAATTATAGTTCATCTACATCCAAACTTATTTATTTTAGTACTTGTAGTGTATTTGATGAAAGCTTGAAACAGTCAGCATATATTCAACATAAATTAAAAATTGAAAAATATATTTCTGAAAACTTCAGTTCTTTTATTATCTTTCGATTACCTATAGTGGTAGGTAATTCTTCTAACCCTCATACATTAACTAATTTTTTATTCAACACAATAAAAACAAATCAACATTTCTTATTATTTGCTAATGCATATCGCTACTTAATTGATGTTGACGATTTAAGTGTTTTACTATCAGGAATTATTGATTCTAGTGAATATGATAATAAAATATTAAATATTTGCTTTGATAATAAAATAAGTATTTTAGAAATGGTCTCTATTTTTGAAAAAATAATCAAAAAAAAGGCCCTTTATGAAATAAAAAAAGAAGGTAGTGTTTATACTCCAAATAATTTTGAGTTTATAAATTATCTTAAAAAAATAAACTTTGAAATCAAAACTAATTATAACGAAGATATTATTGCAAAATATTACTCTAACCGATAACTTTATATTTCAGAATATTATCTTCTAAACAAATACTTATCTACAACAGAGTTAATATCTTCTGATACTTTTAATAAATAAACCGGAAGTATATATAAAAAGCAGAAAATTGCTGACTTTGCAATTATTGATATTATATGATTTTCAATACTTAACGGAAGAAAGTAAGCTACTACTGCTGCAAAAGCTCCAATAAGCAACATGTTTAATGTTTTAACAGTAAATGGTTGTAAATTAATTTTATACTTGATATATAAAAACATAAGTATATTAAACATAATAATTGCTATTGCTGTCCCCATTGCCGCTCCTAAAATGCCATAAATTGGTATAAATATAAAATTGGTTACAACAACCAATACAAGTAAAAATATTGCTAAGAATGTCTCTGCTCTATAAAATTTAGTAACCACTAAGATGGCATAATTTACCCCAAAAGTCATACTTAACAACCTAGAAAACCCTAATACTAAAACCACATATTTAGCGGCCGCAAATTCAGGTTTCATTAATGCTAAAATTTCATCAATATTAATAGCTATTGCTCCAAATATAATTCCTGCCGCAAATGACATTAATACCGAACTTTTTTTATACACTTCATCTATATTCTTTAAATTTTTAGCTCTCCAGTCATGTGCTATTAATGGCGATGCTATTCTTGCTAAAGCAGCATTAGGAACAGATATTACAGACGCAATATAAGTAGCGACCGCATAAATTCCAACAAAAGTTAATTTATCTTCAGGTAAAAGTGCTCCTATCATTAATGTATCAACATTTACAACTAACATTAAAGTAAGTCCGCTAAAAATAGTATATCCCCCATAATTTATTATAGGCTTCAACAATCTCGATTTAAAATATGTTTTATTAACATCAAATGAAAGTTCTTTATTAGCCATTAATTGTAGAACACACAATGCTGCCGTAAAAAAATAACCCAACATATAAATCAACATAAATTGATAAAAAGTACAATAGCCTTTATAATAAAAAAACAAGGCTACCAACCAGTATACCCTTACAACAATATTTCTTAAAAAATTGGTAAATACTGTTTTTCTCAATGCTTGTAAAAATGATTCAAAAACAATAAAAACTACCATACCTAATGTTGCTAATGGTATCCATTTATAATAATCATTAAAAAGACTAGCTTC
>DATCTM010000041.1:0-2368 GCA_036567945.1 Vicingaceae bacterium | reverse complement strand
TACTTCAATTTTTTCAATCTGGTTTCCTTGCAATTGCTTTAATGCCTGAGAAGTACTCATACCTGTCATTCCGGAAGGTTTACCATTAATTAAAATCCTTACGTTTCCACTTCCTCTTAAACTCACATTTCCATCAATATCTACATCTACCGATGGTACACTATTTAATACTTCTGTAGCATCTGCTCCTTGGTTGGTAATATCTTTATCTACATTAAAAACACGCTTATCTAAGTCCATTTCCATGAGCTTTTTTTCTTCTACTACTTCAAACTCATCTAAAGCTAATGAAGATGATGTCATCACAATTTTCTTCATTTCTACTGCTTTATTAGCAATTTCTATGTTAGAAATAATTTTACTCTCAAAACTTAAAAAAGATAACTTAGCGTAGTAATTTCCATTAGAAAGCGGAATTTTAAATTTCCCATCCATATCAGTTGCAGCACCTTTTACATAAGTGGAATCAGCAGTTTTGTATATAGCCACCGCCACATAGGGCAAGAGCCCACCTTTATCATCAGTAACCCTACCTGAAAAATCATATGTTTTTCCTCCACCTTGAGCCAACAATGTAGTAGTAAAAACAAAAGCAATAAGTAGCTGAAGAAATATAATTTTTGCAAATTTCATAAGCCAACAAAACTAAGAATAAGCATTTTTAGTTTAATATTTTTAGGAGATTTTAACAATAAAATAATCTGTTTAACCTAACGGAAGCAAAGAATATCAAGGATTTTGCGTTCCTTTGTATTCCTATCTAAAAACCATGTATTTTAAATTCATCATAACTGCCTCTTTTTTTGTTTTAGCGATAGATTGGTATTACTTCCGTTCAATTAAAAAGCTAACAGAACCATTAGCAAAAACTTGGCGAAAAGCTATTATTATTGCTTATTGGGCATTTACATTTATAGTTTTGGCTACACTTGCATATACCTCATCATTTTTTATTGACAAAACTGCTATTCCAAAAATTTTAAGAACTTATTTAATGGGGATCATTTTCGTTATTTATGTCTCTAAAATTGTAGGTGTTTTGTTTGTAATGATGTATGATTTACAATCCATTACCTTGTTCATTAAGAAAAATATCATTAAAAAATTTCGTCCAGAAAAAATACAGCAAGACCTTGGTAGAAGAACTTTTTTGAAGAAAACAGCTATTGTAGCTTCGGCTATTCCCTTCGGTACATTGTTGTTTGGAATGCTAAATTCTGCTTTTGATTATACGGTTAGGAAACAAAAGCTAAAAATCCCAAACTTACCGAAAGCTTTTAAAGGACTTAAAATTATACAGATTTCTGATATTCATACAGGTAGTTTTATGTCGAGTACACCATTAGAAGAAGCTGTGCAACTAATAAATAAACAACAAGCTGATATTATTTTCTTTACAGGCGATTTAGTAAATGACATAAGTGAAGAAGCTTTGCCTTTTATTGACACACTTAAAAAAATACAAGCTCCTCTAGGTGTTTATTCCGTATTGGGAAACCACGACTATGGCGATTATTTTTACCAACCGGAAGATGTTGAGGGCAAACAGCACAACCTGAAATTGATGAAGGAAATTCACGCCAAAATGGGTTGGAAATTACTTAACAATGAACACCATATTCTTGAAAAAGACAACGAACGCTTAGCAATTGTTGGTGTAGAAAATTGGGGACACGGACACCGATTTCCTAAATACGGAGATATTGAAAAAGCAAAAAGTGGCTGTTTAAAAGAAGATGTAAAATTGCTTTTAAGTCACGACCCATCGCATTGGGAAGCCCAAATATTAAAAGAACACCAAGATATTGCTATTACCTTTTCAGGACATACTCACGGTATGCAATTTGGTATTGAAATTCCGGGCTTTAAATGGAGTCCTTCGGAATATATTTACCCTCAATGGGCAGGTTTATACCAACATAGTAACCAACAAATTTATGTTAACAGAGGTTTAGGTTTTTTGGGTTACCCCGGAAGGGTGGGAATATTGCCGGAAATTACTGTTTTTGAACTAGGATAAGTTTTTCTTTAGAATATTTTGTCAATTTTTCTTTTTTTCATCTGAAAAAAAATTATGTAGTTTTGGACTTTAATCATCCAAATGAAATCTAAACTTATTTTAATAGTTATGTTATTGAGTACAATAAGTACTTATGCTCAAGAATACATTGACTTAATTAAGTTTCATTACTCTCCTACTCCAAAAAATAGTTTTGTAGATACGACAGGAAAAGCTCCGTTATCGGAAATGGGGTTAGATTTAACGCTTCCTTTAAAAATTAATGATTCGCTGGCTATTATTACCGGTGTTTTTTGGGAGAATATTACTACTCAATTAGCTCCTAAAACGGAAAACATAACTATTTCT
>DATCTM010000040.1:0-11519 GCA_036567945.1 Vicingaceae bacterium | reverse complement strand
TAAACTAGGAACCGTAACTGTTTTTGCCGAATTAATAGAAGAAACCCCATTACTTGTAGATTCGGCTGGTGCTAAACCAATTAAGGTATTAAAATATGGTGTATTGGATTGTACTAACGAATCTGCTGCTAAAAATGCTGCTCCTCCTCCCATAGAATGTCCCATTAAAGCTGTTTTTGGAGCTACTCCATTATAAAAAATTGAACTTGAAGTTGTTCCTTCTATTTGCATTTGATGAACTAAAAATTGTAAATCCCAACCAAATTGTTGATGGTCGGTACTAAACATATTTCCCTCTGTTCTGGGAAAAACCATAATATAACCCCTTGGTACAAATTCTGTCCATAAATTTTCATAAGCACTCCAAGCCATTACAAAACCATGTCCGAACACAATTACAGGATATTGCCCCGAAGACATAGCCACATTTGTCCCAGCTGTTGCTGCCGGATAATAAATTTCAGTTTCTATACTGCGGTTATTTCTATTGGCATCCTGAAAAGTAATAGTGGTATGCCCTATTTGATGTTGCGAAAATAAAGCAGTTGATGAAAACAGTAATACAAATAATAAGATAAAAATAAAAACATCTTTCTTCGTGGTGTTTTTCAGGATAGTTTGTAATTTTTCCATAACATTTAATTTAAGTTAGTGATGTAAAATTAATCTGTGTTATTGTTTAAAAAAATTCCCGTATTTTTATCAAAATCAGATGAGTTTTGATAACCCCTCTAAAAAATGGAATTTCTAATTCAAAAAATAAGTGCCTGTTGTTCTTCTCTGCAATTAAATTTGTTTGAAACATATTTAGCTGCGAAAAACCAACTACTGTCCCAAAAATTAATTTATCATATTAAAAACAAACCTCATCAAAACATAGATTTTTATTGTAAGGCAGTTTATGGAACTTCTGATAAGGAAACTTTAAAAAAATTCAATCAACTTAACCATCATACGCTCAATTATTTTTCATTTATCAGTCAACATTTCCCCTCCTTTCTTAGCCAAAATGTGAGTAAAATAGAATGGCTCATTTACCATGAAGAACACAGCAAAGCCACAGAAAAACTAAAGTTATTGGTTGAAGTAGCCAAAAAGTTTGAAGATTATGGATTATTAATCCTCTTATTTGAAATTACACAACAAAATAAACTGCTTTCAACAACACTTGGTAAACAATTAAATCTAGAAAGTAATAAAGAGTATTTAATGCTTTTTAGCGATTTAAAAAATTTACTACAAAAACAAGATGAACTTACATCTACCACACTTATTGAAGAACAAAAGGTTGTAAACCCAAAAGAGTTAGCTCTTTTCAAAAATCATTTTAATTCCAATTCCCTTTCTATTCAAATTATTGCCCGACAATCCTATTTAAATTTACTTAGCAGCTATAATCACAAGTCTTTTTACGATAAAAACACCCTTGAATTAATTGAATACACCAAAAAATTAGCTGAAAAACATGCTTATTTAATGATAGCTCAGCATAGAGAAAAATTGATGAGTTTAGATTATATGTTGGTTAAACACACACGACTAACATTAAGCGAAAAAGAAATAAATAAAACCTGTTCTTCTATCATTAACAAATGGCAAAAATTTTATCATGCCAATAATCAGCTCGATTCGGGATTGATGCTGGCACTTAGTATTAAAGGTAGTTTTTTTATTACCGACTATTTCTGCAAACCACTAAACGACAAACTCCAAAATGAAATAAAGGAAATTATCAGCCTGTTTGAAGAATTGAGCAACAAACTCGATTGGGAAAAAGTAAGCTACCTTAAATACATTAATTTTTATAATGTTTATGCCATGTTTCTTATTTTATATAATCAGGAAAAAACAAGCATCAAGCTCATTGAAAAAGTGTTGCATGAATACCAACAAAAAACATTTAAAAAAATGTACGATGGGTTATTTGTAGTACTGTTGATGGCTCATTTTCAAGCTAAAAATTTTGATGAAGTAGTTGAAAATTATAGTCGCTACAAAAAACTAACTAAAAATTTTATTTCTATGGAAGAAAATGATTTGGTAATAAAAGCCATTTACTACATCGCCCAACTAAAAATTGCACCGAAAAATCAATATGAGAAAAAATTAAATAGTGTATTGCAAACCTTAAAAAGCAATCCTCATCTCAACAATAATTTATTGCTGGTGGAAAGAGTAATGGAGTTTTAAATTCAAAAAATTCACCTAACAAATCCTTAATTTTGCCTTATGGCATTTGAATTAATATCCGATTTCCAACCGACAGGCGACCAACCCGAAGCTATCAAACAATTGGTGGAAGGTTTACAAAAAGGGGCTAAAGCACAAACATTACTTGGTGTTACAGGCTCCGGAAAAACATTTACCATCGCCAATGTTATTCAACAAGTTCAACGTCCCACGTTAATTTTAAGTCATAACAAAACACTTGCAGCTCAATTATACAGTGAGTTCAAGCAATTTTTCCCACACAATGCTGTAGAATATTTTGTTTCGTACTACGATTATTACCAACCTGAAGCCTATTTGCCAGTAACAGATGTGTATATCGAAAAAGACATGTCTATTAATGATGAAATTGAGAAGCTGCGTTTAAGTGCAACTACTGCTTTGCTCTCAGGCAGACAAGATGTTATTGTCGTAGCTTCAGTTTCGTGTATTTACGGTATTGGAAATCCAACAGATTTTCAAGAAAATATTATTAAACTAAAAGTAGGTGATGTTATCAGCAGAAATAAATTTTTGCTTCAATTGGTGCAAGCCATGTATTCCAGAACTGAAGCAGACTTTCAGCGAGGAAATTTTAGGGTAAAAGGTGATACTATAGATGTGTATCCTGCTTATGCAGAAATTGCTTATCGCATCTACTTTTTTGGAGATGAAATTGAAGAAATAGAATCTTTCGATCCTATAAATGGAGGCT
This sequence comes from Vicingaceae bacterium, assembly GCA_036567945.1. Lineage (GTDB taxonomy): Bacteria > Bacteroidota > Bacteroidia > Flavobacteriales_E > Vicingaceae > BRH-c54. The sequence goes on along the minus strand of DATCTM010000040.1, from coordinate 8,596 downwards.
TATTAGAAAGTTTTACCTACTTAAACATTTACCCGGCAACCATTTTCAATACCACTCAAAACACACTACATCAAGCTATAAAAGAAATTCAAGACGATTTATTTAATCACTTAATTTACTTGAAAGAAATTGGCAAACATGCTGAAGCCAAACGTTTGGAAGATCGTGTAACGTACGATATGGAAATGATGCGTGAATTAGGCTACTGTTCAGGAATTGAAAATTACTCTAGATATTTCGACAGAAGAGCTCCTGGATCCCGTCCTTTCTGCTTGTTAGACTATTTTCCTAAAGATTTTTTAATGGTGATTGATGAAAGCCATGTAACCGTTTCTCAAATTGGAGCCATGTATGGTGGCGATCGTTCTCGTAAAGAAAACTTGGTTGAGTATGGATTTAGATTGCCTTCTGCAATGGATAACCGACCACTGAAATTTGAAGAGTTTTATCAACTTATCAACCAAACCATTTATGTAAGTGCTACGCCTGCTGATTTTGAGCTAAAAGAATCTGAAGGTGTGGTGGTAGAACAAATTATTCGTCCGACAGGATTATTAGAGCCGGTTATAGAAATTCGTCCGAGTTTAAATCAGATTGATGATTTAATGCACGAGATTCAACTACGTGCAGAAAAAGACGAGCGTGTATTAGTAACAACATTAACCAAGCGAATGGCTGAGGAATTAACCACTTATTTTGATAACAATGGATTGAGATGCCGATACATTCATTCTGATGTGGATACCATTGAACGTGTTGAAATTTTAAGAGACCTTAGAAACGGAATTTTTGATGTATTGATAGGTGTGAACTTATTAAGAGAAGGGCTGGATTTGCCCGAAGTTTCGTTAGTTGCTATTTTAGATGCTGATAAAGAAGGTTTTTTACGCTCGGAACGTTCTCTCATACAAACAGCAGGAAGAGCCGCAAGAAACATGAATGGACTAGTGATTATGTATGCTGATAAAATTACCGGTTCCATGCAGAAAACGATAGACGAAACTGACAGAAAACGAACGAAACAACTACAATACAATGCAGAACACAACATTGTACCTACAGCTTTAAACAAAAGCAAAACTAGCGGTGATAAAACTATGTTTGGCAAATCAGCTTCACCGGATAATTTCTATTTATTAGATAATATTAGTCAACAACCTAGCGTAGCTGCAGACCCGGTAGTTCAATACATGAGCAAACCTCAACTGGAAAAATTATTGGAAGAAACACAAAAAAGAATGAAAGATGCTGCTAAACAAGAAGATTTCTTAGAAGCTGCCAGACTAAGAGATGAAATGATGGAGTTGAGTAAAATGATAAAAGCACTTTAAATCCAAGTTCGATTATTATTTAAAATATTGTAAATTTGAAATCTAATCACGAAAAAATTAAGCTATGCAAAAATTCAACAAGTTTTTACTAATTTCTTTATCAGCAATTTTAGTTGCTTGTGGAGGAGAAGACAAAAGTCAAGACGACAATATTGACGTGGAGAAAAACCCACTCGGTGCAGCTATGAAGATGGCTCAAAACATGCAAGAACAGGCTGAAAAAATGGAAAAAGACATGGAAAAGCGTAAAGATGCCAAAGCCATGCACTACGAAGAGTTAATCAAATTTTTACCTACCGAAATTGATGGTTATACTGCCGAAGAACCAGATGGTGGTACAGTTGAAATGCAAGGAACTTCCTACTCTAATGCTGACATCACTTTTAAAAATGAAGCAGGAGAAAGAATTAAAATCTCACTATTAGATTACAATGCCGCTTTATCTATGTATAGCATGGCTACAGCAATGTGGAATAGCGGTTTAAAAATCGATACCAAAGATGAATTGGCTAAAAGTTATACCGTTAATGATGAAATTTCAGGATGGGAAACATTCAAAAAGAAAACCGGAAAAGCTTCTGTCGTTGTAGGAATTTCTAATAGATTTATGCTAACCATAGAAGCAGATAATCAAGAAAACTGTGACAATGTAAAAAGCATCGCTAAAAGCATGGATTTAAATAAATTAGCTTCGCTATAAAAAATTGGAGGTTTGTCCCATCCTAACCTTCCCAAAAGGAAGGAAGTTCCCCTCCTTCGGAGGGGTTAGGGGAGGAATTAAACTTCTAAACTCATAAACTATAAAATAAATGAGCAATCAACTTCCTCCATTTTTTAAATCATGGAAAGGCTTCTACTTTTTTGTAGTAGGGTTTTTAGTTTTTTTAATCGTTGTTTTTCAACTGATAACTTCCTACTATAAACCATGAGCAGTATAGATTGGATAGTATTACTCGGAACACTCGGTTTCATTGCCATTTATGGTGCGTGGAAAACCCGTAAAAGCCAAAACATTGAAGGTTATCTTAAAGGAGATAGCGATATGAAATGGGCTACCATCGGACTTTCTGTAATGGCTACCCAAGCCAGTGCCATCACTTTTATTTCTACTCCCGGACAAGCTTATGAGTCGGGAATGGGTTTTGTCCAAAATTATTTGGGTTTACCCATCGCCCTTATTATTGTTTCTGCAGTTTTTATTCCTATTTACTACAAACTAAAAGTATATACCGCCTACGAATATTTAGAAACCCGTTTTGGTGTTGAAAGTAGGTTACTTGCTGCTTCTCTTTTTCTTATTCAGCGTGGATTAGCGGCCGGAATAACCATTTATGCTCCTGCCATTATTATTGCCACCGCCTTAGGTTGGCAACTCGATATTACCATTTTATTAATTGGCGCATTGGTAATTATTTATACCGTTTCCGGAGGGACAAAAGCAGTTAGCCTTACCCAAAAATGGCAAATGGCAGTAATTATGGGAGGAATGTTCATCGCTTTTTTTATTATTATTTTCAATTTGCCCGAAAATGTTTCTTTTGGTGAGGCTGTTTCTATTGCCGGAATGATGGACAAAATGAATGTAATTGATTTTTCGTTAGACATTGATAAACGCTATACTTTTTGGACAGGAATTACTGGAGGAACTTTCCTTGCGCTCTCCTATTTTGGCACCGACCAATCACAAGTACAACGCTACTTAAGCGGGAAGTCGGTGTATGAAAGCAGAATGGGATTAATGTTTAATGCCTTGCTGAAAATTCCTATGCAGTTTTTTATTCTATTTGTAGGAATCATGGTTTTTGTATTTTTTCAATTTCAAGAACACCGAATTCTGTTTAACCAAACGAGTTTAGACCAAGCTTACCAAACCGAATATGCACCGGAACTGAAAGCCATTGAAGAGGATTACCAAGTAGTATTTAGTGAGAAAAAACAATACTTAGAACAAATAAGCACTTCTACCAATCCAACAGAAATTGACCAAGCCATTAAGTTAGCTCAACAAAAAGACCAGCAAGAGATTGAACTGAAAAACCAAGCCAAAGCTATTATTTTAAAAGCCGTACCCGAAAGCAAATCAAAAGATTCTGACTATATTTTTCTATCGTTTATTATGAACTATATGCCTATTGGATTGATAGGATTGTTGTTGGCGGTAATATTTTCTGCTGCTATGTCGAGCACTGCCGGAGAACTAAATGCCTTGGCTTCTACCAGTACCATAGATTTTTATAAACGCTTATCAAGCACTTCGGCACAAGCCAGCGACAAAAAAATGGTCATCATTTCTAAATTATTTACCGCCTTTTGGGGAGTTATAGCCATTAGTTTTGCTTTATTTGCCCAACTGCTCGAAAACCTTATTGAAGCCGTAAATATTTTAGGTTCTATCTTTTACGGAACCATTTTAGGCATTTTCTTGGTCGCTTTTTTTATTCATAAAATTAAAGGAAAAGCCACATTTATTGCAGCTATAATTGCCCAATCTGCTGTTATTATTTTGCACTTTTTCGGACAAGCTATCTTCTCCTACCTCCTTCAAACACCTGTTAAAGAAGTTGGCTATTTATGGTACAACGTTATTGGTTGCGGTTTAGTTATCGGATTGGCTGCGTTGTTGCAAATGGTGATTAAGGAGAAAGATTAGGAGTTCAATTTTACTAATAAACAATGAGGTTCTTCCAAAATGACATCAAGTAAGGTTTTAAATTTCTAATTTCTAACCCCATCATTTTTTAAAATAAAATCTCAAAACGGTTAATATTTTATAGAGGGTTAAATTTTTAATCTATTTACTTAACTTTACCATTCGTAAAAAAAAGGTTAAAGTAATGGCGATAGCAAAAGAAGAAAAAGAAAAAAGAAAAACAACTTTATCTAAAGATATTGTACAACAAGCTTTTCAGTTAATGAGTACCGCTAAAGCACTCACAGAATTGTATGAAGCCAATAAAGAAATAACTGCTAAATATGTTCATGCTACTTCTCGTGGTCATGAAGCCATACAGTTGGCAATGGGTATGCAGCTAAAACCGCAAGATTTCGTTTTCCCTTATTACCGTGATGATAGTATTTTGTTGGGAATTGGTATGACTCCCTTCCAACTTATGTTACAATTATTAGCCAAAAAAAATGACCCTTTTTCAGGTGGTAGAACCTATTATTCTCATCCAAGTTTAAGAGACGATGACAAGCCAAAAATACCACATCAATCTTCTGCAACAGGGATGCAAGCTATTCCTGCCACAGGCGTTGCAATGGGACTTCAATACAAAGAAAAAGAAGGCTTAGCTGAAGATTACAAAGGCGAAAATCCTGTTGTTGTTTGCAGCTTAGGAGATGCATCTTGTACTGAAGGCGAAGTTTCTGAAGCTTTTCAGATGGCAGTACTTAAAAAATTACCCATTATTTATTTGGTACAAGATAACGATTGGGATATTTCTGCCAACGCAAAAGAAACCAGAGCTCAAGATATTACCCATTTTGCTAAAGGTTTTAAAGGCATGGATGTAAGAACCATAGATGGTACTGAGTTCGATACTGCCTATGAAACAGTAGCTGAAGTGATAGAGATTGTTAGAAAAGAAAGACGACCTTTTATTATACACGCTAAAGTACCCTTATTAAACCACCACACATCAGGAGTTAGAAAAGAATGGTACCGAGATGATTTAGAAGAAGCTGCCAAAAGAGATCCTTTCCCAAAATTAAAAGCCTTAGCCGAAAAATCGGGCATTCAAAAATTTGAATTATTAGCGATTGAAGGCAAAGCCAAAGAATTGGTAGAGAAAGAATATCAAGCAGCCCTAAAAGAAGAAGATCCTTCTCCGGAAGACTTAACTACACATTGTTTTGCTCCAACTCCAATCACAGAAGAAAAAGGAGTGAGAGAACCGGCAGGAAAAGAAAAAACTGTAATGGTAGATTCTGCCTTATTTGCCGTTAGAGAATTAATGAGCAAACACAAAGAATGTTTATTGTACGGTCAAGATGTTGGTGGCAGATTAGGCGGTGTTTTCCGTGAGGCGGCTACTTTGGCTCAACAGTTTGGCGAAAACAGGGTGTTTAATACGCCTATTCAAGAAGCTTTTATTGTAGGAAGTACGGTTGGAATGGCTGCTGTAGGTTTAAAACCTATTGTTGAAGTACAGTTTGCCGATTACATTTGGCCAGGACTTAACCAATTGTTTACAGAAGTTGGACGTTCGTATTACCTATCTAATGGAAAATGGCCTGCTAGCATGATTTTAAGAGTACCTATCGGAGCTTATGGTTCGGGAGGTCCTTACCATTCTTCAAGTGTAGAATCTGTGGTTACCAACATTAGAGGTGTAAAAGTAGCTTACCCATCAACAGGTGCAGATTTAAAAGGCTTACTAAAATCAGCTTATTATGACCCTAATCCGGTAGTGATTTTTGAACATAAAGGATTGTATTGGAGTAAAATTAAAGGAACTGAAGGTGCTAAAACTGTAGAACCGGATGAAGATTATGTTATTCCTTTCGGAAAAGCCAGAACAGTTATTGAAGCTGATGATGACAAGATTAATAATGGTGAAAGTGCTGTTATTATTACTTATGGAAGAGGTGTTTATTGGAGTTTAGAAGCTGCCAAACAGTTTAAAGGTCAGGTAGAAATTATTGACTTAAGAACACTTAACCCATTAGATGAAGAAGCAATGTATGCTGCCACCAAAAAGCACAACAAGGTGCTATTGGTTACCGAAGAATCTATTGAATCCTCATTTACACTTGGCTTAGCGGCACGTATTCAGAAAAACTGTTTTAGAGATTTAGATGCTCCAATAGAAATTGTAGGCTCAATAGATACTCCTGCTATTCCGCTAAACTCTATTTTAGAAGCCACTTTATTGCCTAATGGAGATAAAGTTGCAGCAGCATTGAAAGGGCTATTGGAGTATTAATTTGTTTCTGTTTACTATAGGCTATCTTTTCATTGTAAAATTTTATATACAGAAACCTACAAGAAACATTTAATAACAAAGTATGAAAAAAACGACTTTAATTACTGTGTTAACTTTATTTAGTTTACTAAGCAATGCCCAAAATTTTGCGTGGGCTAAAAGAATAGGAGGAACAGGTAGTGATTATGGCTACTCCATTACCACCGATGCCACTGGTAATGTATATACCACAGGATATTTTTACGACACAGTAGATTTTGACCCAGGTGTAGGCGTGTTTAATTTAAGCTCAGTAGGAAATTTTGATATTTTCGTATCAAAATTAGATGTCTCTGGTAATTTTGTTTGGGCTAAAAGTATTGGTGGAACAGGATATGATTATGGTATGTCCATTACCACCGATGCCTCAGGCAATGTATATATATCAGGAATTTTTGAAGGTATAGTAGATTTTGACCCAGGAGCAGGTGTTTTTAATCTAAGCTCGACAGGAAGTCAGGATATTTTTATTTCCAAATTAGATGCCTCTGGTAATTTTGTCTGGGCTAAAAACATAGGTGGAACAGGTACTGATCAAAGCTACTCCATTACCACCGATGCCTCAGGCAATGTATATACCACGGGAGTTTTTACAGGAACAGTCGATTTTAACCCAGATACAGGAGTGTTTAATCTAAGCTCTGCAGGTGGGGATGATATTTTTATTTCTAAATTAGATGTCTCAGGCAATTTTGTCTGGGCTAAAAGTATGGGAGGAACAAATGAAGATAGAGGCTACTCCATTACCACCGATGTCTCTGGTAATGTATATTCCACAGGATATTTTTATGACACAGCCGATTTTGACCCAGGTGTAGGCGTATTTAATCTAAGCTCTATAGGAGATCGTGATATTTTTATTTCCAAATTAGATGCCTCTGGTAATTTTGTTTGGGCTAAAAGTATAGGAGGAACAAATCTTGATAGAGGTAATTCTATTACCACCGATACCTCTGGTAATGTATATGCTACAGGGTATTTTCAAAGCACAGCCGATTTTGATCCAGGTGTAGGGATGTTTAATTTAAGCTCAGCAGGAGGTCAGGATATTTTTATTTCCAAATTAGATGCCTCTGGTAATTTTGTTTGGGCTAAAAGCATGGGTGGAACAAATGTTGATTATGGCAATTCCATTACCACCGATGCCTCCGGAAATATATATACCACAGGGACTTTTTGGGGTACAGCTGATTTTGATCCAAATGTAGGCATATTTAATCTAAGCTCGGCAGGAGGTCAGGATATTTTTATTTCCAAATTAGATGCTTCTGGTAATTTTGTTTGGGCTAAAAAAATAGGGAGTGCAAGTTCTGATATAGGTCAATCCATCACAATAGATACCTCTGAGAATATTTATACCACAGGACGTTTTGCTAACATAGCCGATTTTGATCCAGGTGCAGGAGTGTTTAATCTAAGTTCGGCAGGTGGGAATGATATTTTTATATTAAAACTGACATGCAATACCTATTCTACTCAAACTATTACCGCTTGTGATTCATACACTTGGATAGACAATGTTACTTACACAACAAGTAATAACACCGCTACACATATACTAACTGGTGGTAATTCCATCGGTTGTGACTCTATAGTTACACTGGATTTAACTATTAATACTATAGACAATACGGTTACTAACTCAGCACCAACATTAACAGCTAATCAATCAGGATCAACCTATCAGTGGTTGGATTGTGACAATAATTTTAGTATTATTTCAGGTGAAACAGCACAAAATTACCTAGCTACAACTACAGGTAATTACGCAGTAGAAATTACAATTGGAAACTGTGTTGATACTTCAAATTGTGAAAATGTAATAATAAATAGTATAAAAGAAATTACAAATATTGATTTTTCTGTTCATCCAAACCCTACAAAAGGTTTATTTACAATTAGTTTAGATGATACACAAAACGAAGTCTTAAGTTATTCTATCTTAAACCTTAAAGGTAATACAGTAAAACAAGCTAGTAACATTATTGCTAAACAAATAATTATCGATATCAGTAACGAAAGTAAAGGGATTTATTTTATTAAATTAAACACTAGTAGTACTTCAACTATTTACAAGTTGATTAAACAATAAATTTGGAAAGAAATAGATAATTTAAACCCACACATTACTGTTAGCCTTATAAATTATCCACATTGTAATGCAAACCTACGTTATTTTTTCTCTCTGAAGCTGCTTTAGTAACCAAATAAGCAATGCTTCTTAAGTTTCTCAATTCGCAAATAGCAACACTTAATTTAGAGCTCTCATACAACTTTTCTGATTCATCATATATCAAT
>DATCTM010000039.1:0-5349 GCA_036567945.1 Vicingaceae bacterium | reverse complement strand
GACTTAACTGTAAATTATGCGTTTAATCAAACAGATACTTCAAAAAATAACCTTTCAGCATTTAATGGGTATGGTATTGCTACACAGATTTATAAAGATTTTGCACTAAAAAATGGAGATAAATTCCATGTTGAGATTAATGATATTGGCTTTATCAGAATGTCTAAAAAAGCATTAGAATATAAAGCAGATAAAACCTTTCATTATGATGGAATGGAAGTCAACTCTATTTTTGATATCAATGATTCTATTACCAACAGTATTTCTCAAGATTCGTTGTTAGATAATATTTACACCTCTAAAAAACAAGACAGTTATGGAATTGCTTTACCGACAACTGTTAATATAAGTTATACTAAAACATTTAATCAAAAATGGAAAGCAGAGTTTGGAGTTTTTAATCGATTGTTAGCCAATTATTTTCCTTATATTTATACCAACACCACTTATTATTTTTCTTCTAATTTTTTAAGTCAATTACATCTTTCTTATGGGGGTTACGGGAAACTAAATATTGGATTTTCTACGGCTGTAAATATTAAAAACAAAATTCAATTGTATGTAGGAACCAATAATTTAGATGCTTATGTTCTTCCAAAATCAACATTTGCTAATAGTGGGTTTATAGGTATTAAAGCACTTTTTTAAGTACCTTTGTTTCAGCGTAATTTCAAAATGTATAAACTAATCAACATATTATTTTTATTACTGCCTTTAGTAGGATTATCTCAAAAAGATACACTTGCTCATTTATACGCTATTGGTGGAATTGGAATAGATAAAGCAGAAGAAATAATTGCTACTGCTGATGGAGGTTATGTAGTTGTTGGTTCTACTACCAGTAATACTTCAGGAAATACAGACGTTTATTTGCTAAAACTTGACTCCCAAATTAATGTTGTTTGGAGTTGGGCAATGGGTGGTAATAACAACGATTGGGGATATGCGGTTAAGGAAACTTTTGATAAAGGGTTTATTATAGCATCAACCACTAATAGTTTTGGTGTAAATGGCGATTATAATGCTCGATTAATAAAAACCGATAGTTTAGGAGTAATTCAATGGCACAACATCTACGGAGGAAATGATTGGGATTTAGTTTATGATGTTGTTCAAACTGCTGACAGTGGCTTTGCTTTTTGTGGTGAAACCTACAACAATACCAATGGAGAATCGGATGTATATATTGTTAAAACTAATAGCTTAGGGGATACCCTTTGGACTAAAACTATTGGTGGAACATTAGTTGACAGAGGCAATAGTATTATGGAAACAACAGATAGTAATATTGTAGTGGCAGGAATGAAAACTACCTTAACAGACTCTGTTCAAATGTATATGATAAAACTGACTGTTACAGGCAGTTTAATTTGGGACATTGCTTTTGGTCCTTCAGGTTATGAAGAAGCCAATGCAGTTATAGAAACTGCTAATGGAAATTATGTTTTAGGAGGAGTAACCACTAGTTTTACCCCAAATAATGATAAAGATTTTTACATGATTAGAACCGACAGTAGCGGTAATGCTATTTGGGGAAATTATTTTGGTCAGCCTGGTGAGGAAGTGATTTATGATTTGGTGGAAGATACTCAAACAAACAATATTGTGGCTACAGGGTTTACTAAAGCTGTTGGAGGAGGTCAAAAAGATGCAGTATTATTTGCTGTTTCTTCCAATGCAGTATGGCTTAATTTGGGAATAACTTTTGGGGGCACAAAAAATGAGGAAGCAAAGTCAATAAATTTTATAAACAATGAATACATTCTTGCCGGCAGTACTAATAATTTTGGAAATGGATTAGAAGATTTTTTAATAATTAGATTAGATACATTGTTGCCGGGAATGGATACAACAAATACCATTGTACAAGATCAAATTACTATAAATATTAATGAACTAAGTAAGCAGAATTATTCTTTTGATTTTGAATTATTTCCGAATCCTGCAAATCAACAATTTGTATCTATAAGATTGCCTTTACTTATAGAAAATAACTTATCTCTAAAAGTGTTTGATTTATCAGGCAGTTTAGTAGCTTCTTCTTTTTTTAAAACTAATACTTTCTTAATGGACATTTCTTCATTAGATAATGGATTGTATTTTATTGAAATTTCTAATCAAGAAAATGTCAAAGCAATAAAGAAATTGATGGTTATTCATTAATCTTGTGATAAATTTTAGCCATGGTCAAAGATGTAATACGCAGATTGCTCAATTTTTTTCACTTGGATGTTACCAAAAACTTGCATTACGACCGCTTGACCAAAAAAATCATTAAAAAAGTAATTTTGTCCAATTCAAACACCATTGATATTGGTTGCCACAAAGGTGAAATATTAGCTGAATTAATAAAACATGCTCCAAAAGGAAAACATTTTGCTTTTGAACCTATTCCTGATTTTTATAAGATGTTGAATGAAAAGTATGCTGAAAATGCTTTTATATATCCTTATGCCTTATCTACCGAAAACGGAACAACTACTTTTCATTATGTAAAAAATGCTCCGGCATATAGTGGAATAAATAAACGGAAATATGCTATTGACAATCCCGACATTGAAAAAATTGAGGTAGAAGTAAAACGCTTAGATGATGTTATTCCAACAGATCTTCCTATCCATTTTATTAAAATTGATGTAGAAGGCGGTGAGTTTGATGTAATGAAAGGAGGTAAGGAGTTACTTCTTAAAAATCAACCTACCATATTGTTTGAATGTGGGCTGGGAGCTACAGAATATTACGACACTAAAGCAAAAGATATTCATTCTTTTTTAACGAACGAGATAGGTTTAAAAGTGTTTACCTTAAGCAATTGGATAACACAAAAAGCTCCTTTAACCAATGAACAGTTTTGTAAGTTATTTAACGATAATACAGAGTATTATTTTATAGCTGATAAGGGTTGATGGTTTAACCGCAAAGACACAAAGATTTTTTCTGTGTTCTAATTTTAGACAAGCTACTTCTTAATAAACAAAAAGTCGCTACCGGGTTCGTTGTTACCAAACTCTCCAAATCGGGGTTGAGGATCTACTTTTTCTATGTAAGATAGAATTTCGTTAATGGTTAAAATACCATCTTCACCACCGTAACTCCTCAAAGCTTCTAAAAATTTACGGGTAAAAGGCGAATGTTGTCCCGGACGTCCATCAGGCACATATTCTTTTCCTCCCGAACTTAAGTACAATCGGGTTTTGTATTTCATTTTACGTTGGATAAAGTCTTCTTTTTCTACATCTTTATACATGCCTGTAGAGCGACTTGCAGAAGCAATTATCGGATCGAAAGTTCCTCCAAAACAAGCATCTAAGCTTAAAAAAATATGTTCGCAAGGAATATTATTTACCACTGTTCGTAAATTGCTGTGTGACAAAAATGAAGTGTGGGCAATATCATCTGCTTTAGAATCTTTGGCGATTAAATATCCTTCTTTAAAAACATCATCGTAATATCCATGTCCGGCAAAAAAGATAAACAGTTGGTCGTTTTCCCCATAAGGAATCATGGCGTAGGTTTTTAGTTTTTTAAGGATATCATCCAGTTTGGGATTACTTAGCACTTCCACTACAAAACCATAATCTTGCGATAAATCTTTGGCAATTTCTCCCACATCAATGGTGGGGTTTATCAGGTTATCAAATGCATCATATTCGCCAATGGCAATTAAAAGCGCATAGTTGGTTTGTTTTTTTACAGAATCGTTTTGTGCTGTAGTGTTGTTAGGCAAAATAACGGATGAAGTAGTATTGTTCTGAGCAGCTTTTTGTTTTTTAAGGTGTTCAAAATTAAATGGATTTTCCGATGAATTAATCTCGTAGGTTTTTTTAGTACTTGGATGAACCAATTTAAAATTACTGTATTCAAAATGTACATCATTCTTTTTTTGAACTTTATCTGCCGAAATTAATGCCTTGTTAGCGTTAGCTTTCAGCTCTTTGGCTTCAGCTCTGGGAATAGCAACAGTAGCTTCAGTATTGCAAAATGCTATGTGATAAATTTCTTTATCGGCATCGTATTTTTTAAGTGCTAACTTAAGTTGAGCTTGGTTGCTGGTAGCTTTTGAAAAACCAAAAGTAGCTTCTTGTTTTTCCTGAATTTTTGCTAAAATAACTGAGCGGGCTTTTAGCAATCTTTCCCAATATTCTTTGCTGGTCTCAAACTCATCTTTGGGTGCAGCTAAATTTTTATCCAAACCTTTTATTATTTCTCTAGAAAAATCTTCTGTAAGGATGCTTTTTTGCGAAAAGGTTAAGCTATTGCCCAAATAAGCCACTATTTTAGAAAAATTAGAGCCGCTAATGCCTTTAACATCCCAAATAATAGCGGTATGGTCTTCTCCGCAGCTTACTAATCTTTTACCATCTAAACTATAGTTTAAGGATAGAATATACGCATTGTGTCTCGGAAACTTTTTACCTTCTACCCAACCGTTTTTTTGCTTTAAATACGTTTCGATGATGGAGCCATTTGCCAACACAATGCTTTTACCATCGGGTGAGTATTTAGCATCTTTTATTCTTCCGATTTTTACTTTTAAAGAATCTTGCAAAGTAAAATTTTTACCCGAGAGTTGATACTCCCAAATCTGGTCAGAAGTGCCGGCAATAAATATATTTTCGTATGGATGAACATCTAAATAATTCAATCCCCAGTGTGTGGTGGGGAGTGTTTGTAAGGGTTCGTAAACATCATTACTTTGTTGGTATACGCTAATCCTATCTGCTTCGCCACATAGCATTAAAAACTCATCTTTGTAAGAAAAAACGGCATCGTAAACTCTTTTTTCGCCTTTAATCTCCTTAATTTCTATCCATTTATCATCTTTTAATTCAAAGATTTTAGCCGAATTATCAATGCTGGTAGAAACAAAACGATTGCCTTGATGATTAAAATTGATGGTTACAATTCTATCGCTGTGGGGAGTAAGTAACTGTTCTACTTTTTGAGAAATAAGGTTGTAAACAGCAATATCGCCAATGGAATTAAACCTGCCAATAAGCAAATATTTTTCGTTGGGAGAGAATGCTATTTTACAAGAAGACCTATCATAAAGTGTATCGCCAACATGCGAGTAAAGTAAATTATGGAATTGATCAAAAAGAAATACTTTGTTCTTGTCGGAAGTGTAAGCAAAGTAAGTTTGAAAAGGCGAATACTGAGCCTCCATCATGTAACCATTGCTTTCTATTACTTTGCTTTCATTTAATGTGATTTGAGCCAAAGCAAATTGGCACCATAACACCGAAAAACAACAGAAAACAATAATTTTTTTCATGGATAGAAAAATGTATTTATATACAAACATACTAATCTTTAGCCGCAAAGGCACAATGACATAAAGAATTTATA
>DATCTM010000038.1:0-8259 GCA_036567945.1 Vicingaceae bacterium | reverse complement strand
ATCATAATTATCGTCATCATCCGGACTAAAGCCAAGTCCTCCTTGTAATACCAATCCATACAATAGTGAATCAGCATCAACTTCATTGGTATCTCTTTGGTATAGGGTTAGCGTTTGTCCGTTATTACTTATTTTATACAGATTACTGTCTAAGGATAATGTATCTCCACTTCCTAAAGAATCGGTTATTACTCTTACATTTGTTATTTGTACTTCATTCACATCAAATAATAGTGTTAATGCTCCAACACTATCGGTAGCTTCTACTGTGATTTTTGCTGTATAAGTAGTATCAACATTGTCGATTAACATGGTTGCTATACTCTTAGTGGTATATGATGCTGAATCTCCCCTAAACTCAAGCTCGTAAGTTATACTGTCTGAAAATGAAAGGGTATTGATGAAGATATTGTTACTGTAGTCTTTTAACGCAGCTAAATCAATCGTTAGCACATAAACTGCTCCTGCATCTGTAGCTCCGTCATCGTCTTCAGCTGAACTAATGACTATTTTAGCTGTATTATTTTGAATGTTATAGTCTATAATAGATATCGATCTTCCTAAAAAATCATTATTATCAATTAAACTAGTTAATAGATTGGATGTAGAAGATATAGTCTTGTGATAATTAACTGTACCATCACTATTCATCATCAACATCCAATACATTCCCCTATTGCTACCCCCATTGTCATTTTGAATGGCACCTACTAATATATCATTTATACCATCTTGATTAAAGTCATAATTTCCACATATACTAGCACCAAAAAAATCAGCTTCTTCTATAAACCCATTAAAGTTTCCTGAAGCCATTGAAATTTTTTGTTCAGACTTAACTTTACCACTATCTGTTAAATTGATAATATATACAGCTCCTGTATTTGTTTCTACATCATCATCAGCATAAGCTCCAACCGCCATATCCGGCACACCATCTCCATCCATATCTCCTATACTGGTAATACTGGTTCCAAACATATCTCCGTAATCAAAAGTAACCGTTAAACCGCCACTACCTTGAGCTATTTTTTGATGCCATTTTACCGTTCCATTAGTATCTAAAAACAATACCCATACGGCACCTTTATCGCTTCCTCCACTATTATCATATCTAGCACCTACTAGTAAGTCCTGAACTCCATCTCCATCAATATCATTAATTCCCGATAGGGAAATACCAAATCTATCTCCATTATTTAAAGTTCCCGTAAATCCACCCTGAGTATCGCTAATTTTTTGCTCTGATTTTACTGTTCCATTTGTATCTAAAAATAAAATCCATACAGAACCTCTAGTTGTGCCACCATCATTATCATCGTATGCTCCTACTGCTATATCAGTTATTCCATCTCCATCCAAGTCACCCAAATTTGTGAGGCTTGATCCAAATTTACAATTATCAACTAATGTTCCGGTGAAACCTCCCTGAGTATCACTTATTTTTTGGTACGATTTGATGGATCCATCTGCATTTAAAAATTGAATGTAAACCGCACCTCTGTTAGCACCACCATCATCATCCAAGAATGCTCCTACAGCCATATCATTAATTCCATCACCGTCCAAATCACCTATTGCACAAGTTCCAAAACCATATTTATCAGATGCACCTAATTCAGTTTCTAAAGGCTCTCCAGTTGCTGCACTATGTTTATTAATGCCGATAATAAATGGTACTGTTTCATGATATGTTTTATTAGGATACGTTGCTGCTCCTTCTAAATGTAGCACATACACTTCTCCTGTAGTAGTGGTACCATCTGAAGCTTGATAAGCACCTACCAACAAATCCAACTTTCCGTCATTGTTTCGGTCTCCAAAATAAGCAATATCTATCCCAAATTTATCTCCAGCAGCAATTTCGGCTGATAATATTGTATCTGTTGCCGAAATCTTATTATGAGATTTAACAGTCCCATCAACATCTAAATATAAAATCCAAAATGCTCCTGCATCTGTACCACCATCGTCATCACCTAATGCTCCAACAGCTAGTTCCTGTATCCCATCACTATCCAAATCACCTAATGCAGCTATATTTTGACCAAATAAATCAGAATCATCTAATGTTCCAGTAAAAGACCCCTCAGTATCACTAATTTTTTGATGTGATTTTACTGTTCCATCTGCATTCATAAAAAGAATCCAAACTGCTCCTCGATCTGTTCCACCATCATCATCACCTTGAGCAGCAACAGCAATATCTATAATACCATCCCCATCTAAATCTCCTATACCTGCTACTCCTCCTCCAAAATTATCTGAATTATCCAATGTACCTGTAAATGAACCAACTGTATCACTTATTTCTTGAATACTTTTAGCTGTTCCATTATAATCCAAATTAAGAATAAAAATAGCACCACGATTGGCTCCACCATCATCAACACCCGAAGCTCCGACAGCTAAATCAGGAAGTCCATCTTGATTTAAATCTCCTATGTTGTCAATTCGTACTCCAAAATAATCACTCGTATTTAATAGCCCTATACCACCTCCTTCATTATTACTTATTTTTTGATATTCGAGAACAACTCCAGTTGAATCTAAAAATAGAATATATACTGCCCCATAGCCACCAGAAATACCATTATCACCACCAAAGTGCATTCCTACTGCAATATCTACATTGCCATCTCCATTTAAATCTCCTAAAGCTGCTATTGAACGCCCAAAATAAAGTTGATTTGTGGTAAAATCAGTTGGTCCATTTCCAGAAGTAGCACTAATTTTTTGTTGTGCTTTAACAGTTCCATCAGCATTTAACATTAAGATATAAATGGCACCTTGATTAGTAACACTATCGTCATCCAAGTTAGCTCCAACAGCTATATCATCAATACCATCATGATCTACATCTCCAATCACTTCTACTCCTATCCCAAATTGATCAGATCCTCCTAATGGAGTGCCTGATAATCCTCCTTCTACATTATTAATTTTTTGTAAGGATTGAACACTATAGCTTTGAGACAACATCGCCAAAGGAAATAAGAGTATAATCCATATTAAGTATAATTTTTTATTCATATTTTTTCAGCTTAAATAATTGATTAAAAAAAATAATAATTGGCTACTATCATACATCATATTTCTTACTTTTTTATATCATTCTCTACCCCAATGTAATTGTTATTTAAATCACCTATTTTTCTGAAAGAAGTAATTCTTGTCACAACATCTCCATCACCATCTTTTAATTTTCGAGAAAACCATAAAAAATAAAAGAATAAAAAGAATATTCCATTAAAGTTTTAGTTCTTGCCTATTTTTTTTATGATATCAAAATTTATAAACAAAATAGACCTCAAACGTAAACTAAAAGATATTAAAATCAAAAAAATGGTCAATCCATCTAACTAACGGTCGATTTCGACCAATGAACGGTCATTAAAAAAAAGCATCTTATAAATCAACTTATTAAACATAAGTATTTATACTTATGTTTAATAAGTATTAATTATTACTACACTAAGTGTTTACATGTATTAATTTTCTATAAAAACATTGTACATTTAACATACTTTATAGATAATCAAACACATATCACTCTAAATTCAATGTAAAAATTTAGATCTCCGATTTGAAAAAATTAAAATCTACTAAATAATAATACTAACTAAAACCTTAAAAAAATGAAAAAAGCAATACTATCCGTAAGTTTAATTTTAGCCACTAGTGCTATTTGTTTTTCACAGTTTAATGTAAGCACATTTACACCTAATGATTTATATTGGAATCAAGGTCAGGTGGGAATTGGTTTATCGGATCCAACGTCTAAACTTGATATTTCATTAAGTAATAATTTTATGTATGAAGATTTATCCGGTTTTAAACTTACTTATCCTATTCCAGCTCTTAACCAAACTATACCTCCTATAAATGAAAATATTTTTGAAATTAGACAAAAAGCACCTATTGGTACAGGGTTTTCAACAAAAATGGTAGTGAAAGTTAATGGAAATGTTGGTATAGGTATCCAAAACAGCAATCCGTTACTAAATTCGCAACGATTAGTTGTTACTGATAATGATCCAAGAAAAATAGATTTTCATGTCATAGGATTTGGTCTTTTTGATGGTACTAATGCTTCAGCTCTATTTGGAACAAATACCGGTGCTCCTTATGGAGAGTGGGGAATAGAATATAATGATTATGGACCAATTTCAGGATTAAATTTTTGGAAACCTGCAGGAAGTAATGGTTTTGGAAACTATTATATGTTTATATCTGACAAGGGAAACGTGAGTATTGGAACGGATGATTCTAAAGGATATAAATTTGCTGTAAAAGGAAAAATGATTGCTGAAGAAATTGTTGTGAAACTTCATGGAAATTGGCCGGATTTTGTATTCAAAAAGGAGTATGGTTTAATGAGTCTGGAGGATGTTGAGTGTTTTATTAAAGAACACAGCCACTTACCAAACATACCATCAGCTAGTGAAGTTGAAGAAGCAGGTATCCCTTTAGGTGAAATGAATGCTAAACTGCTACAGAAAATTGAGGAGTTAACACTTTACTTAATTGAACTAAAAAAGGAAAATGAAAAACAACAATTATTGATAGATGAGTTATATGGAAAAATGAGATAAAATCAATTTAATTATTAATACAACTAATATTTATATTATGAAAAAATTAATTACTATAATTGGTTTAAGCTTATTTTCTTTTACTGCATTTTCTCAAGAAACTGATCTGTCGGATGAAGAAACGATTAAATTTCTGGAAAACAATGAGAAAATATATGAACCAATAAAAAGAGCAGGTAATGTTTCAAACATTATTGAAAAATCGCTACCCGAAGAATTGTACAGTTTATTACAAATAGAAGGATATTATAACTTTACTCATAACTTTAACTCTTGGATGATTATTTACCACGACATTCAAAAATCATATTTTGAACAAGATAAATATCCTAAGGCAATAGATTTATATAAAAAATTTGTGGACAAAGTTGAGAATTATGATTACGAAGGTAGTACTTGGGATGAGGTTGTTAAATATCCTTTTGCACTTACCATACATGAGGTAAATAAGTTTAAGCCAAAGGGATTGGAAACAGGTTTAATTACCATGTCTAATAACCAATTGTACGAGAATAACTCCCCAGAAAAAGTATATTCAAAATTTATCATGAAAAGTGCGACCATATTAGAACAATATCCCAGTGATTTTCCTAAAGGTCAATTATTATATGACGAAGACTTTATTTCTTTAGGAGATAATATTCATTTAAATTCATTAATGATTGATGTTGGATATGGACCTCAGTTGTTTGATGTCAATAATCCGGTTATTCATTATGATAGAAATCAAGATTCTATTATAGCAAATGTTTATTTAGATTATAAAATCGATGAAAAACAAATTAAGGATACTATAGCATTTTATTTAACTTCCGGTGTTGATAAGAAAGCAAAAGGTGGAAATGAACCAAATGATAAAGCTTCAGTATTTACAGGTGGAAAGCATACCTATACTGCTACAAATATGAAGTTTAGATATGGCATTATATGGGGTTGTAACAACACTAATAAAAAACTTAAAAGACCAGTATTAATATTGCCTCCTTATAGACCCGGAGCTCAACCAAAAACTTTAAAATCTTATTATAATAAGTATAACGATATAAGTTCGTGGATTGAGTATTTAGTGGAAAAAGATTATGATGTTATTATTATAAAGGAAAAATCGGGGCATGAAAGTATTGAATTGGCTGGAGATGCTTTAGCAGAGTGGATAGAAGATATTAATACTCAGAAACAAGCCGATTATCCTAATGAAGATTGGGAGAATGTTATTTTCGGTTTTAGTGCAGGAGGGCAACATGTTAGATATGCTTTAATGCAGATGGAAAAAGATCATATGGACAACAATTCTCCTCACCATCATACTAAACTTTATGGAGCATTTGATTCTCCTCATTTAGGAGCTAATGTTCCTATGGGTACACAAGGAGTTTATCATGATAAAAGATTTGAAAGCATATTGGCACAAATAGCCTGGACTGCTTTAAATGATGCCGCTTCAAGAGATATGCTTAGGTACCATATATCCGGTAATATGACTAATGCGGGGGGAGGAGATAGAATTATTTCTGCAACACCCCATATATATAGAACCAATTTGGTAAATGAATTTAATAATAATTTTATTCATACTTATACCTCTACGGGCGATATGAGAAAAACATTCCCAACATTTTCTAGAAACATAGCCGTTTCTACAGGAAGTTATTCTCAAAATTATCAAGCCCATTCGGGTTTAACTCCTGGTATGACCTTATTTAGCCAATACCATAATTTACTTTTAACTATTGGAGAAAGGCACTTAAAATCTATGAAGTACGGGTTTCATCAATCTGTTTATAGAAGAGAGTTTAAGCATTGGCCTTATATTTATACTATTAAAAGGAATTATAAAATTGATTATTTTCAGGAATTAGATGGAACAAATGGAGGCTGGCAACCCACTTTTTATGAAGGTATTGCCGGAGGTCCTATAGCAATTTTAACTCTTCCTAACCCGTTTAATCTCGGTTATATTTCATTTAAATATTACCACGGACATCTTAATTTTATGCCTTTAGTTTCTGCTTTGGCAATAAATGAAAATATATGGGCCTCCGGAGCATCTGCAGATTATAATCCCAGAGCAAACAATTTAATGTACCAAACTCCAACAAGTAACAGTACATTTTTTGGATACCCTAATATAAAACACCCAACAAATCATTTTAATATTACTCCTTTTGAAGCTGTATTTGCAGATAATGGCACCTTTCGCCACATAGATATGCTTCAAAGTATTAATAGTTCAGTCGCTTCTTTACCTCAGTTAAGACAGTTTTTGATGGACGAAATAGAAGCGGACGTAGTTAAATTACAAAATAAAGTAATTGGGCAGAATAACAACATCTCAAGCTCACATGTATATAAAGCATGGTATAAAGCAGAAGATGCTATACATATTGGGCATAGTGTTACTTATAAAACAGACCCAGGAGATTATATTATACAAGATGATGGTGACATTACCACTCATGCTAAAAATGAGATTATTATTAAACCGGGATTTCATGCACAATATGGCTCTGATTTCCATGCTTTTATTTATTATGATGATTGCAATGGAGGTAATAAGGCAGTTAATGAAAATACTGAAAGCAATCACCAAATGTCAAATACAAATAATAGTTCAATAACTTTAACACCCAAAGCTATGGAAGAAGAATCTTTATTTTCTGTTTATCCTAACCCAACTGATGGAATGTTTTATATTAATGTTATAAACAATATAACACCCCAAAGCTATATTGAAATAACAAATTTAGTTGGGATTACCGTTTATAGTTCTTTGTTAAATAACAACACCACAAGTATTGATATTTCTGATCAACCAAATGGTATTTATTTAATCAAACTAACATCTAATGATAAAATGATAACAAAAAAAATAATTAAACAATAAGTTTATAATGATATGAAAGAAAGTCTTTATTATCGTAATGGCAATAAAGGCTTTCTTATTAAAATACAACAACAAAACCAATTAACTTAAAAAACAATTTCCGTAATCTTTTTGTAATAAAATTCTTATGTCTGTTGGAGGTTATAAAATAAGAGATCAATATGCTAAACACTATTTTACGTTTACCGTAATTGATTGGATTGATGTTTTTACCAGAAAACGTTACAAAGATATTATTCTTGATAGCTTGGAGTATTGCCAAAAAGAAAAACAATTGGCTGTTCATTCTTATGTGATTATGAGTAATCATGT
This sequence comes from Vicingaceae bacterium, assembly GCA_036567945.1. Classification (GTDB taxonomy): domain Bacteria; phylum Bacteroidota; class Bacteroidia; order Flavobacteriales_E; family Vicingaceae; genus BRH-c54. Next base: position 468 of record DATCTM010000038.1, on the reverse strand, counting down.
ACATTGTATTCTCTCTAGTAAAAACGGTAAGCTAAGCGATACGGTTAGGGAATTCAAGTCTTATACAAGTAAAGAAATCATTGAGGCTATTCATGAAGAACCTGAGAGTAGAAAGAAATGGATGCTTGCTTTGTTTGAAAGTAAAGGTTTAAACAACTCTCGGAATAAACAATTTCAGTTTTGGAAACAAAGTAACCATCCTATAGAATTACATACCAATCATTTTACCGACCAAAAGATGAATTATATACATAATAACCCTGTGGAGGCAGGGTGGGTAGAAAAACCTGAGGAATATTTATATAGTAGTGCTAAAAATTATGCGGGTGAAGTTGGACTAATTGATGTAGAGTTGATTGTATAATAAATAGGAAAGTTGATTCGGTTTGTAGCTACAAGCTACAAACAGCAATTCGGAATTTATTTTGAGTTAATCATAATGTAGCTATTTTATCCCCAAAAATAGAT
>DATCTM010000037.1:0-2376 GCA_036567945.1 Vicingaceae bacterium | reverse complement strand
TCTAATAATCCAAAGCGGGTTATTAGCTCCTGCCCATTGCAGTGTTGCATAACTTCCTGAAAGCTCGAGGCAACAAAGGGAAATGTCCATACCGTCTTTTACATCGTCATCACTTTTTTCAAATTCTTGAACAACTATCTCTCTGGTTTTATTTAGAATTTCAGCAGGATTGGTCAGCCCATATTCTCTAACTGTTCTATTTAAGGCATTATTACAAACTACACTCACCATAGCTCCCGGAACTCCATGTCCGGTACAATCGGCAGCAGCAAATAGTATGTTATCATCTTTATGCTCTAACCAATAAAAATCTCCTGCTATAATATCTTTTGGAAGATAAAGTATAAAATTATTAGGCAAATATTCTTTTACGGTTGTATCTGATGGCAGTATCGCATTTTGAATACGTTTGGCATAAGTAATAGAGTCTGTTATTTCTCTGTTTTTTTCCTCAACTAAATGTTTTTGTTTGGATATAATTTCATGCGATTTAGACTTACTTTTATAACCAATAAAAATAAAAATAGCAATAATAAAAACAAACATAATCCCAATAATAAGCCCAATTCTATACATTCCTTCTTGTTGTAGTTTTATTTCTTTTTCAGATAATAATACTTCTTTAAGTTGCTTGTCTTTTTCAAGGTTGAGAATTTCTAATTCCTTTCTTTCATTTTCGTATTTTGCAGCTAATTCATTAATTTGTTTGGTTTGTTCAAGCCCTAAAATAGAATCTTCGAGCTGAACATGTATTTCATAATTTTCTAAAGCATGTTTATAGTCTTTTTTTGATTTATAATAACTTGCCAAAGTTGAATGTACACTACTTTTAGATTTTATATTATTTGTTTTATCTGCAATGCCTTTTGCTTTCATTGCATATTGATAGGAAGCATTAAATTTGTTTAGATTAAAATAAACATTGCTTAAATTTATATAGTTTTTAAACAATTGTGAATCATCTCCTCTGTCAATATTATATGTTAAGGCTTCTTTATAGAATGTTTCAGCTTCGGAAAATTCCTTTTTTTTATAAGCTATACTTCCTAAGTTGAGTAATCCATTAGCAATGTTTTTATTATCTCCAATTTTTTTACCAACAGCTAAAGATTGATGGAAATATAGTTCTGCACTATCTAAATTATTAGCTTGAAAAAATATTGTTCCTATGTTATTTAAACTCATTTGAACATTTCTAGTGTTTTCTTGTTTTATATAATAATTCAATGTTTTCTTATAGGTTTCAATGGCTTTATTAAATTGATTCATATAAGAATATAAATTTGCCAAGTAACTCAACGTAAGAATTTCTAACGCCTCATTGTTTTCCTGTTCTGCAATATTCAAAGCCTCCTGTAAACTATTAAAAGCATCTTCATACTTCCCCATCTCCATAAAAACATAAGCGACATTAGCGTGCATAAAGCCAGCATTACCCCTTTCTCCTATTTTAAGATATTCGGCTAAAGCGTTGTTATATGCTTTTTTAGACTTTTTAAATTCCGTAAGCTGCCAATAAGTATCTCCCATTGTTTCATAATAATACGAAATGTATTTATAGACTTTTCGCTTTTTTGCTATTGCTAAGCCTTTATTTAAAAGGAATAATGTGGTGTCAGGTTGTGAAAACCTTGTTTCTAGGGTTATTTCATAAATAACATTCAAAATAGATGTGTCTTTTGAGGTGTCATATCTTTGATATAAACTCCACAAACTATCTATGTTTTTGGCATTTGAATTTAAACTAATTAGTAAAAAAACGCCTAAAAAAAACTGCTTTATGCACATCGCTTTCTAACTTATTTTTCGATAAAAATAGTTAAACTACTTAAAAATATAAATAAACGGGGAAATTAATATTTTATGAAAAAGAATAGTCTTTGATAATCAGTTTTTAAAGATTGTAACAAACCCAAAAACACGTTAAACTCTCACTCCAATCACACAAACATCGTCTACTTGTTCTAAACTTCCTTTCCATTCTTCAAAGTGCTGCTCCAACACTATTTTTTGCTCATCCATCGTTTTATCTTGTATAGAGAGTAGTAATTCTTTAAAAGGTTTATACATGAATTTTTTGCCTTTTTCTCCACCAAACTGGTCGGCAAAACCATCTGTAAAAACATAAATAGTATCTCCTTTTTGGAGTTGTATTTCGTGTGTTGTAAACGGAAGTGGATTATCAGTTTTTCCAATAGGTTGTTTGTTAGGCTTAACTTCTATAAGTTCGTGTTTTCTAATAATCCAAAGCGGGTTATTAGCTCCTGCCCATTGCAGTGTTGCATAACTTCCTGAAAGCTCGAGGCAACAAAGGGAAATGTCCATACCGTCTTTTACATCGTCATCACTTTTTTCAAATTCTTGAACAACTATCTC
>DATCTM010000036.1:0-9249 GCA_036567945.1 Vicingaceae bacterium | reverse complement strand
TTAAGCATTTCTGTCTGCACCGAGCCTAATGCCAAGCAGTTTACAAATACATTTTTACCTTTATATTCTTCTGCCAAGCATTCGGTTAGATTGGCTAAAGCAGCTTTTGAGGCACTATAAGCAGCCAATCCCGGGAATTTTATAGAACCTTGAAAGCCACCCATGCTGCCAATGTTAACTACATGACATTTTTTTGTTGCATCAAGATGAGTAAATACACTTTGTAAAAGCAACATAGGAGCAAAAACATTTACTTGGAAAGTCTGCTGAATAGTTTGTATATCTGTTCTTTCAAAAGGAACATGAGCTAAAAATCCGGCATTATTGATAACAATATCAATGTGTTGATGTTCTTTTAAAATAGCATTCAATGTTATTTGAAAATCAGGTTGACTTAAATCTACTTTATAAACATGAATGGATTTTTGATATGTTTTAGTACAAAAATTTTGCAAGTTTTTAAGTAATTTGATGTCTCTTGCCAAAGCAATAATAGTGGTATCGGTATGGGCTGCGAAGTGTTTTACTAAAGCTGCTCCAATACCTTTGCTTGCTCCTGTAATTAGTACATTCATTCTAATCGTCCTCCTTTTTTAAAGTATTTTGCATAATAAGGGTGTTCCAAACTTGAGATGATTACTCCTTTAGAAGTACTAGCATGTACAAACCTATTGTTAGCCAAATAAATACCTACATGATCTACTTTGTTGCTTCTAATAGAGAAAAACACAAAATCACCTTCACTAAGTTCTTTTTTAGAAATGCTTTTGGCAATAGCCGCAATGTCTGATGAGGAGCGAGGTAATTCTTTCTTGAACACATTATTATAAAGCAAATTAGTAAAACCTGAACAGTCAACTCCTTTTTTTGTAGTGCCACCATATTTGTATTTTACGCCTACCCATTCATCAATAAAAGCATATAATTCAATAAGCTCTAATTCTTTAGGAGAGGCTTCTAATAATTCAGCGTATTTGGTTTTAAGTTCTAGTGCTTTTTTAGATAAAGTTGGTTCAGTGGTAGAAACTTCTTCTTTTGTTTCATCAGTTTCTTCTAATTCATCAAAAACAACATTTACAGGAGAAGTATTGTTTTTTGTTGTGGTTTTCTTTTTTTCGGGAAGTGGTTGAGTAGTTTTACAACTCCATAATACAAATACAGCAAGTAAAAGGTATAAACGATATTGCTGTTGTGATGAGTACATTATAAAACTAAATTGAAACTACACAAAAATAATGTTAATCTGAGTTAGTTGAGGTTAAAATATCAAGTGGTTTTAAACAATGATTGGTTGACGATTTATAAATCCATATACGCACTTAACACCGTTCCTGAAAGTCTGTTTAGGCTAATTTCTATGGCTTTTGAAGCCAACTGCAGTTGCATTAATGTCAGTTCGCTATTTAGTAAAGTTAATTGTGTTAGACGAAAATCATAACCATTTATAGCTCCTTTTTTTAATTGTTCTGAAGCGGTTTCATACACTTTTTGCATGGTAGCTACATTGCTTTTTGCCAACGTTATTCTTTCGCTTAAAGAAATATGTTCGTTATAAAGTTTTAATACATCAGCATTAATGTTTTGAGTAACATCTTGTTTGATTAATTGGGAATTTTCGGTAAAAATTTTAGTGTTTTTAATCTCTCGGGTTACTGCTCCGCCATTAAACAAATTAAAACTTACACTTATGCCAACAGTTGGTCCATAGTTTTGATTAGAGCTAAAAAAACCTACCTCAGAAAAAGTTTTTGAATACTGATAACCGGCAAACAAATCTATTTTAGGGTAGCGATTGGCTTTGGAGATACGTAACTCTGTTTCAGCAATTAACTCTTGCAGACGTTGTTGCTCTAATTGATTATTACTGTTTTCTACCATTTTAGAAAGTTCTTCTTTGGCAGGAATTGGTAATAAAGTAAAGTCTTCATCAGAAATAATAAGTTCTTTTTCTAAATCATTACTTAAAATTCTGTTCAATTCAATTTCAAGGTTTTTAATAGTATTTTGTTGATTCAATAACATAATACTGTCAGTTTGGTAATCTACTAATGCTTGTCCGAAAGCCATAGCGGTACTTGAGCCAATTTCTTTTCTTTTTTGTTCTAAATTTAATCTAAAACGAGAAATATTAAGCGTCTGTTGGTAGTGTTTTAACAATTGTGTTTCATAAACTAATTGATGATAAACCATAACAATATCAGAAACGGTTTGTTCTATATAAAATTTAGAATTGAGTTCTCCTAATTGTTCTAAATAACCTAACTGATTTTTTTTTGCATACACACTAAACCCATTAAAAATGGTCCAATTAGCTAAAACAGATAAATTTACATTAGTGTTTTTAGCATTATCTCCTTCTCTTACCGACCCATCGGCAAACTCTTGTCGGGTATTGTTAAAAGAAGTGGAATAGGCACCATCCAAACTAACTGTTGGTAATTGCCCGGCATTGCCCACCGTGTTGTTATTAGCCGCAACTTGAGCTTCGTTTTTCAATATTCTTATTTGATAATTGTTAGCCAACGCCACATTTATCAACTCTTGCAATGTTTGTGCATTTGCTAAAGAGCTAAAGCCAATCAATACAACAACTAAACTATTTTTATTTAAAAATTTCTTCATCTCAATTATTGAAAATCTTTTTCATCTATAATTTTATTCTCTTTACTTGCTATGTATGTATACAAAGCAGGAATTACATATAATGTTAATACCAACGATAAAAGTAAGCCTCCAATAATTGCCAATCCCATAGGAATTCTACTTGTAGAGGAATCTCCCAACGCCAAAGCAATTGGTAAAGCTCCTAATACGGTGGATAAACTTGTCATTAAAATAGGTCTGAAACGTTGTGATGCCGCTTCAAAAGCAGCTTGTTTTAATGACATTCCAGCATCTCTTTTCTGATTGGCAAATTCTACAATTAAAATTCCGTTTTTGGTAACAATCCCAACCAACACAATCATTCCAATCTGACTAAAAATATTGATAGTTTGCCCGAAAACCCATAAGGTTAAAACAGCACCTGCCAAAGCTAACGGAACGGTAAGCATAATAGTTAGCGGGTCTCTAAAGCTTTCAAATTGAGCCGCTAATGTTAGGTAAACTAAAATTAATGCAAAAACAAAAATGATGAGTGTACTGTTGGAACTCTGAGCAAAATCGGAAGCAGTACCGGCTAATTCAGTACTAAAAGATTCATCTAAAACCACTGAAGCAATTCTTCGCATTTCATCAATTCCATCGCCCAAGGCAAAACCCGGAGCTAAGTCGGCTTCTACAGTAGCTGAAGTATAACGGTTGTACCTTAATAATGATGGCGGACGACTAGTTAATTCAATATCTACTAAATTATCAAGAGTAACCATTTCACCGTTTTTATTACGAACAGTAATGTTGTGCAAATCTAAAGGCTCATCTTTTTTGTCTTTTTTAGCTTCCGAAAGTACAAAATACTGTTTCCCATCTTTAATGAAATAACCTAATCTTTCTTCATTTAAAAATGTTTGCAAGGTTTGAGCAATATCAGCTATGGTCACTCCCATTAAAGCAGCTTTATTTCTATTGATGCTTACTTTAATTTCCGGTTTATTAAATTTCAAATCCACTTGCGACATAGAGAAAACAGGGCTATTTTGGACACTGTCCATGAAAACAGGCAAAGCAGCCTTTAGTCTTTCTAAGTCGGGAGCTTGTAAAATAAACTGAACAGGCAATTTATTAAATCCGCCACCACTGGTTTGTATGGTTGGATCTTGAATAACAAATGACTTAGCGAAGGTGTGATTTTTTAAGATTTGATTAATTTCTCCTGCCAATTGAGCTTGAGATTTTTTTCTTTCGGAAGGTTCTACCAATGTGATTCTTATAAAAGCAGAGTTGGCAGCTGTTGAAGCTCTAAAAGTTGGTGAAGTAACACCTAATAAAAATGCTTTCTCAGGAATGGTATCCATAATTTTCATTAACTCATATTGATAAGCATCCATTGCTTCATAGGAAGTTCCTTCCGGAGCAGTAGAAACAATACGCAACTGACTTTTATCTTCCATTGGAGCTAATTCCGATTGTAGTTGTGAACCAATAAAGAAAATGCTGGCTAACATCACTAAAAAAACAGGAAATGCTAACCATCTTTTATCCATAAACTTGGCTAAAGAAGCGATATATTTTTCAGTACTCACATTTACTATTTTACCGAAAGCACGCATCAAGGCATTTTCTCGTTTGCTTTTCTTTAACATTCTAGAACTCATCATTGGTGTTAGCGAGAGCGTAATAAAAGTAGAAATGACAATAGCTCCAACAACTACCATGGCAAACTCTCGGAACAATTCACCTGTTAAACCCGGCATAAAGAAAATAGGTAAAAACACACAAACTAAGGTGATGGAGGTGGCTAAAACAGCAAAAAATACTTCCCTTGATCCCTGAAAAGCAGCTTTCATAGGGTGCATACCATCTTCAATTTTAGTATAAATATTTTCCATTACCACGATGGCATCATCTACCACCAAACCTGTTGCTAAGACTAAACCTAGTAATGAAAGTACGTTAATAGAAAAGCCAGCAGCATATAAAAAACCAAAACTTCCTAGTAATGCAATTGGGATTAAAACGATAGGAATTAGGGTAGTCCGCCAGTTCCTTAAGAAAAAGAAAATAACCATCAATACCAAAATAAAAGCTAATACTATGGTAGATTTCACTTCACTTATGGCTTTTCTGATAGAAACCGTTTTGTCTAATGCCACATTTAATTGGATATCCTCAGGCAAGTCTTTTTTCATAATTTCTAACCTACGAAAAGCTTCATCAACAATTTCTACATAGTTAGAACCGGGCTGAGGTTGCAAAGCAATTCCCACCATGGGTATAACGCCATTTCCTCTCAACAATGTTCTTTCTGCTTCAGCTCCTAATCGGGCAGAGCCAACATCTTTTAACCTTATTAAGGTATTGTTTTCTTCTTTGATGATTAAATCTTCAAACTCACCTACCGTATAAAGCCTTCCGATAGTTCTAACGGTTAATTCTGTTTCTGCACCTTCTACTCTCCCCGAAGGTAATTCGATATTTTGTTTGCTTAACGCATCTTTAATATCAATTGGAGTAACATTATAATCGCGCATCTTGCTTGGGTCTAATTCCAAACGCATGGCATATTTTTTCTCTCCCCAAATTCTGATGCTGCTCACTCCCGGAACAGTTTGCAAACGCTCTTTAAAAATATTATTTCCAATTTGAGAAAGCTCCAATAAACCTCTTTTCTCACTCTGTACAGTAATGGATAAAATGGTTTCAGCATTAGCATCGGCTTTGTTTACAATGGGAGGGTCAGCATCTGGTGGTAAATTTCTAACTGCCTGAGATACTTTGTCTCGTACATCATTGGCAGCATTATTCAAATCCATTTCGGGTAAAAACTCAATGGTAATGGTGCTTCTGCCATCTGTACTATTGGAGCTTAGTGTTTTAATTCCATCAATACTATTTATTTGTTCTTCAAGGGGTTCTGTAATCTGAGATTCGATAATTTCTGCATTAGCTCCAACATAATTGGTAGTAACCGTAACAACAGGTGGGTCAACACTAGGATATTCTCTCACACCCAGTGACAAATAGCCTACTATTCCTAAAATCACAATGATGATAGCAAAAACAGATGCTAAAACAGGTCTTTTTATACTTATATCTGATAATGTCATCGGATTACTTTTAGTTTATTAATTCTACAGTAACAGGCATTCCGTCTTTAACTTGTAAAAGTCCTGTTGTTAAAACTATTTCGCCTTCAGACAAACCTTCTGTAACATGAACTAAATCTTTAGTTCTGTTGCCAATTTGAACAATTTTTTTCTGTGCTTTTCCATCTTTTACCACATAAATAGTTTGGTCGGTTATGGATGGAACAATAGCTTGTGTTGGAACTAATAAAGCATCATTAATAAAATTGGTAGTAATAATAATTTCAGCAAAAACGCCCGGCATATACATTTTCTCTTCATTTTGTTTTAGCATTGCCCTAACATTTATCGTTCTGGAATCTGCACTAACCACAGGACTAATAGCATAAATTTCAGCTTCTAAGGTGTCATTTTCAATTAGAACCATTATTTTTTTACCTATTGCTATACTGTTTTGATGGTTTTGAGCCATGGTAAAGTCTACCTTAAGCTTATCAATTGCTGTAAGAGAAGTAATTACTTGTCCTTGAGATAAAAAAGTTCCTTCGCTAAAATTTCTCATACCTAACTTTCCTGAAAAAGGAGCTTTAACATTGGCTAAATCAATGTTAACTTTTAATTCTTCTGCTTGAGATTTTAACGTCTCAACAGTAGAAAAAGCATTATCAACTTCTTCCTGACTGCTACCCTCAATCGCTAGCAATTGTTTTTTACGTTCATAATCTTTTTGAGCATTCTCTAACGCAGCGGTTACACCCACTAATTGAGCTCTCCAAGAGCGATCGTCAATTCGGATGAGTTGTTGTCCTTTTTTAACGTTAGCTCCTTCATCAAAATAAATGGCTAACACTTGTCCTGCAATGGGAGCTTTCAATTCCACTTGCTCATTAGCCATTATAGTTGCTGTGGTTTTTACTTCACTATTAAAAGGTTGTGCAGCCACTTTTATTCCTTTTACTTGCAAGCTTCCCTGGCCTTGTTGAGCGTCTTTTTTGGCATCTCCACAAGACCAGATTATTGCTGTTAGGGCAACTATCGCTATGTTTTTAAATTTTTTAATCATCGTTTATTTATTGTTTCTTTTATATGCTTTAACTATAAAATCAGGTTCGGGTAAACTACCTATGGTTGTGAATAGTTTATCCATACTTTTTTTAAAACTTACTTTTTCTTCTTCGGTAAAATCTTTAAACAACAAATCATTGGTTTGTTGTACTCCCTCTTTAATTTTAGGAAGCAGTTCCAATGCTTTATCAGTAACCTCTAAAATCTGACATCTTCTGTCGTTGCAATCAGGTGTTCTTGTCAATAAGCCTTTTTCGCTTAAATAATCTACCATTCGCATAGTAGAAACTTTGTCTCTTTTTAATGCTTCGGCTAAATCTTTTTGGGTAACCTTTCCACTATTTTCACATAAAAAGAGCAATGGAGCAAAATACCTTTCAATGCCAAAAGGCTTCATAATAGATGACAAAGTACTTAGATACACCTCCGAAATACGAGCCATTTCATATCCATATATATTCTGATTAATCATTAATTTATTTAGTAGTTTAAAAAGGTTACAAATGTAACTAATTTAGGTACATGTATTTTTTAAAGCAGTAAATTTTAAAAAGATTTAACGTTTAGGTTGTTTATCATTGATTAAATAAATTGAAGGTTATTCCTTACTCAATTTGGTCACCCTTTCTTAATTAGTTATTTTTGTTGATGATTGATATAATTGAATTTGATTTCTCTACTTTTTTCTCAATTATATTCTTGATGTCTTGTTGAATTTTAATCCAAAAACAAATTACTGATGCACATTGTAGATTTAACTGTTTTTATAGTTTATATGCTTGGTTTATTAGGCATGGGCTTTTATTTTTTGCGTAAAAACAAAACCACGGAAGACTTTTTTGTAAGCGGACGTAACATGAGCAGCTGGCATATTGGTCTATCAGTTGTGGCGACAGATGTTGGTGGTGGGTTTTCTATTGGATTGGGAGGTTTGGGCTTTATGATGGGCTTATCCGGTTCTTGGATGTTGTTTACAGGATTAATTGGTGCTTGGGTGAGTGCAGTATTTCTAATTCCAAAAGTATATCAATTGGGAAAAGATAGTAAATTGACTACTTTTCCTCAATTATTTGGACATTATTACAATGGTAAAGTGGCATTGATGGCAGGAATTATTTCTGCTATTGGTTATTTAGGTTTTACTGGTTCACAAATTCTAGCAGGTGCTAAATTGGCTTCTTCTTCATTTGTCGGTTTGGATATTCAAACAGCCTTATTGGTGATGGGAATCGTAACAATTCTTTATACTGTGATGGGTGGAATGTCTGCAGTTATATATACCGATACTGTTCAATGGATTGTTTTAATATTAGGATTGTCATTAGTTGGGATTCCGCTTTCTTACCACGCTGTTGGTGGATGGGATGAAATTAGCAAAACTGTTCACCCTGATTTTATGTCGCTTACTAACGTTTCGTGGCAAATGTTAGTCAAATGGGCAGTAACCATTATTCCAATTTGGTTTGTGGGCATGACGTTATATCAAAGGATTTATGCTAGCAAGAGTGAGAAAGGAGCAAAAAAAGCTTGGTTTATTGCAGGACTTTTTGAATGGCCTGTTATGGCTTTTATGGGAGTTTTGTTGGGGTTATTTGCTAGGGTTGCTGCTGATCAGGGAATGTTTGCAGAATTGGGGTATGCTAGTTCAGAAGGAATGGATGCAGAGTTAGGCTTGCCGCTGTTGTTGAGAGAAATATTACCTATTGGTTTGATGGGAGTTATGCTTTCAGTCTATTTTTCAGCTATCCTTTCTACAGCGGACAGTTGCCTCATGGCTTCTTCAGGAAATTTATTGACAGATATTTTACAGAAATTTTTTCCTAAACTTGAAAATCATTCGCAAGTACTGAGAATAACACAGTTACTTACTTTGTTTATGGGTGTTTTTGCCATTCTTCTAGCTTCAACTATGGAAAATGTGTTAGATTTGATGTTGTATGCTTATGGCTTTATGGTTTCAGGCTTGTTAGTTCCCTTAGTGGCGGGTATGTTTTTTAGATTAAACAACAGTACTGCAGCACTGTGCTCCATGATTGCCGGAGGTACAACAACTGTGGTGTTGGCCTATAATAAAACAGCTCTACCTTTCGATTTAGATGCAAATATTTTTGGAATTACAGCCTCTTTGTTTGTTTTTATTCTCGTTTCAATGTTAACTAAAAACATTAGAACAACAACTTAGTTTTTTCAGTTTATAGCTTTTTATTTGAGTTATAAAGGAACTTCAAGGTTATAAAGTTTAAACAAAATTGGCTCTAATTAAATATTTATCAGAAAGTGTTAAACTTTCTAAAAGATATTTTTGTAAGCAATCAAAAAATCGTAAATTCGCAGCAAGAAAGCAAAAGAGTTGGAATATCCATCATGGGTTAAGTTGGCGTTGGCAAGAGCATTTATTCACTTCAAGCTTCATTTTACAAGTATTTTATTCATTTATAAATTAAAAACTAACGTATCATGGCATTCGACATTGAAATGATTAAGGCAGTATATGAGAAGT
>DATCTM010000035.1:0-9134 GCA_036567945.1 Vicingaceae bacterium | reverse complement strand
CACGGGTTACCGGTAGAGTTAGGCGTAGAAAAAGAATTAGGAATTACTAAAGAAGATATTGGTAAAAAAATTACCATTGAAGAATACAACAACGCTTGTAAAGAAGCAGTAATGCGTTATACCGATGTATGGAATAATCTTACCCGCCAAATGGGCTATTGGGTGGACATGAATGATCCTTACATTACGTATGAAAATAAATACATTGAATCGGTGTGGTGGTTGTTAGGACAATTACACCAAAAAGGATTGATGTATAAGGGTTATACCATACAACCATATTCACCAAAAGCAGGTACGGGATTAAGCTCTCACGAGTTGAACCAACCCGGCTGTTATCAAGATGTAAAAGATACGACTTGTGTCGCTCAGTTTAAGATAAAAGATGCTGCTAAGTTGGGTGTGGATGAAGCTCATTTTTTAGCTTGGACAACTACGCCTTGGACCTTACCATCGAATACGGCATTGGCTGTTGGTCCAAAGATTGATTATGTGTTAGTTAGAACGTATAATCAATATACATATGAGCAAATAAATGTCTTGTCAGCTAAGGCACTTGTTAATAAATTGTTTTCTGGTAAATATGAAGAATGTATTTATATTGAGGCAGATAATGATGGTCCAAAAGGAGAATTTCAAATTGACCATGAAAAATTTGAATCTTATACACCTGGAGAGACAATACCTTATTACATAGAAAAAGAATTCAAAGGCTCAGATTTAGTAGGTTTGGAATACGAACAGCTTTTACCTTATGCCTTGCCTTACGAAAATGCGGAGAATGCTTTTAGAGTAATTCCCGGAGATTTTGTAACTACAGAAGATGGTACAGGTATCGTTCACATTGCACCCACTTTTGGTGCTGATGATGCCAAAGTAGCAAAAGATGCAGGGGTGCCACCAATGTTGGTGTTAGATGAAAATAATAATCCTGTTCCGTTGGTAAATTTACAAGGTAAATTTCGACCAGAAATGGGTGAGTTTGCAGGAAAATACGTAAAAAATGAATACTACAATGAAGGAGAAGTTCCTGAAAAATCAGTGGATGTAGAAATTGCCATTAAACTTAAAGAGGAAAACAAAGCCTTTAAAGTAGAAAAATATGAACACAGCTACCCACATTGTTGGAGAACAGATAAACCTATCTTATACTATCCGTTAGATTCTTGGTTTATTAAAACCACTGCGGTAAAAGAACGCATGATAGCGTTGAACAAAACCATTAACTGGAAACCTGAAAGTACAGGAACAGGTCGTTTTGGTAACTGGCTGGAAAACTTAAACGATTGGAATTTATCTCGTTCTCGTTATTGGGGAATTCCAATTCCTATTTGGAGAACAGAAACAGGAGATGAAGAAATTTGTATCAGTTCGGTAGAGCAACTGAAAACCGAAATAGAAAAATCCATAGCAGCAGGTTTTATGTCTAATAATCCATTAGCCGATTTTGAAATAGGCAACATGGATAAAGCCAATTATGATAAATTCGATTTACATAAAAACTATGTGGATAATATCGTATTGGTAGCTGCTTCAGGCAAACCAATGAAACGCGAAACTGATTTAATTGATGTGTGGTTCGATTCAGGGGCAATGCCCTATGCACAACATCATTATCCTTTTGAAAAGCCCCACCTAACCTCCCCAAAGGGGAGGGACGAAGCTCCTAATTGGCAGACTGCTAGAACTTCTTCTTACGCTCTTTTAAGGGAATTTAAAACCAAAAATAAAGAACAACAAACAGAAGCTGAAGAATTTTTATGGAAACAGCTTAGAGGAAAAAACCTTGAAGGGTATAAATTTAGAAGACAACATATTATTGATGAATTTATTGTAGATTTTGTTTGTCTTTCTAAAAATTTAGTAATTGAGATTGATGGTGGTTATCACAATGAACCTGAAGTAAAACAAGCTGATGAGGTAAGAACAGAAATATTAAATTCTTTAGGGTTTAAAGTTATTCGTTTTACAAATGAAGAGGTTATTAATGATATTGAAAATTTGTTATTGACCATTAAAAATGAGTTGACAGCAGCGGCTAGTGCGTTGGAAAACTCTCACCCTTTGGGGGAGTTGGAGGGGGCTTTTCCTGCCGATTTCATAGCTGAAGGTGTAGACCAAACACGTGGTTGGTTCTTTACTTTACATGCTATTGCTACTATGGTTTTTGATCATGTGGCTTACAAAAATGTAGTGTCTAATGGATTGGTTTTAGACAAAAATGGGCAGAAAATGAGTAAACGTTTAGGCAATGCTGTTGATCCATTTGAAACCTTAGATAAATATGGTCCGGATGCTACACGTTGGTACATGATTACCAATGCACAACCTTGGGATAATTTAAAATTTGATTTAGAAGGAATTACGGAAATACAACGTAAGTTTTTCGGAACACTTTATAATACTTATGGCTTCTTTGCTTTGTATGCTAACTTAGATAATTTCACCTATGCCGAAGCAGAAGTACCTATAGAAAATCGTCCGGAAATTGATAGATGGATTATTTCTAAACTTAATTCGTTGATTAAAGATGTTGATGCAGCTTATCATACGTATGAACCAACCAGAGCAGGAAGAGCTATTCAAGAGTTTGTTAATGACCATTTAAGTAATTGGTATGTTCGCCTATGTAGAAGACGTTTTTGGAAAGGCGACTATTCTGAAGATAAAATTGCAGCTTATCAAACCCTTTATACTTGTTTGGAAGTAGTAGCTCAATTGGCTTCACCTATCGCACCTTTTTATTCTGATAAATTATACACTGATTTAGCTAGCATTAGCGGTAAAGGAAACACAACATCAGTGCATTTATCAGATTTCCCAACAGTAAATGAAAGTGTGATAGATACCGACTTAGAGCAACGTATGGATATTGCTCAGCAAGTTTCTTCTATGGTGTTGAGTTTGCGTAAGAAAGAACAAATAAAAGTGCGTCAGCCTTTGCAAAAACTAATGATACCTATTTTAAATCCAACTTTTAAACGTCAGTTACAAGAGGTTGCCGATTTAATTTTATCGGAAGTAAATGTAAAAGAAATTGATTATTTGGAAGATACTTCAGGTGTATTGGTAAAGAGCATTAAACCTAACTTTAAAACTCTAGGACCAAAGTATGGTAAGATAATGAAACAGATTGCTGCACAAGTAAATCAGTTTACACAAAACGATATACAGGAGTTTGAACGTAACCAAGGAGCAACGATTACCGTTGAAGGTCAGCAAGTGGAATTAGATAGTAATGATGTTGAAATTATTACACAAGACATTCCTGGTTGGTTAGTACAAACCGAAGGAGGACTTACGGTTGCTTTAGATATAACTATTTCTAAAGAGCTAAAAGAAGAAGGTATTGCCAGAGAGTTTGTAAATCGTATTCAAAACTTACGTAAAGACAGTGGTTTTGAAGTAACAGATAAAATAGCACTTAAAATTTTGCAACACAATGAAATAAATGAAGCAATCAATAATAATAAAAACTATATTTGCACCGAAACTTTAACATCTCGTTTAGATGTAGTAAGTGAACTAAATGAGGGTGTTAGTGTAGAAATAGATCAAAACCTTTCCACATTAATTGCAATAGAAAAATTTAATTAAAACCGATAAAAAAAAGAATTATGGCAGATGTAAGATACTCAGATGAAGATTTAGCAGAATTTAAAGCTATCATAAACAAAAAATTAGAAGCTGCAAAAGCAGATTTAGAAGAGCTTTTGGCTACATTAAACTACAAAGGTGATAACGGCACTGATGATACTATTCATTCATTTAAAATGATGGAAGAAGGTGCAGCAACACTTTCTAGAGAAGAAGTAGCACAATTAGCAGGGAGACAAGAAAAATTTATTAAGCACTTAGAAAACGCCTTAATTCGTATTTCAAATAAAACTTACGGGGTTTGTAGAGTTACAGGAAAATTAATTCCTAAAGAAAGATTAAAAGCTGTACCTCATGCTACACTTAGTATTGAAGCAAAAGAAGCTCAAGGGTAGCAGATTAATGATTAGAGATTGGAAATTAGAGGTTAAATAAAGCTCTAATTTCTAATTTCAAATTCTCAATTAAATGAAATTCCGTTTTTTAACTCATCCTCTTTTTATTACCTTTTTGGTATTATTTATTGACCAAGCTTCAAAGTTTTGGGTAAAAACCAATATGATGTTATCTCAAGAATTTCCGGTATTAGGTAATTGGTTTTACATTCATTTTACTGAAAATAGGGGAATGGCTTTTGGGATGGAATTTGGCGGTGAATATGGCAAATTAGCTCTTAGTTTGTTTAGAATTGTAGCGGTAACTGGAATTGGTTACGTGTTGTTTACCTTGCCTAAAACAGCTCCTAAAGGCTTAAAAATATGTGGGGCATTGGTTTTTGCCGGAGCGTTAGGAAATATTATTGATAGTGCTTTTTATGGAGTAATTTTTAACGAAAGTTTTAACCAAGTAGCTACTTTTTTACCTGAAGAAGGCGGCTATGCTCCTTTTTTGCACGGTTGGGTGGTGGATATGTTTTGGTTTCCATTGATGGAAGGTACTTTTCCGGAATGGTTTCCAATTTGGGGTGGAGAAGATTTTTTGTTTTTTCGACCAGTATTTAATGTAGCTGATGCCGCTATTTCTGTAGGTATTGTGCTTATCTTCATTTTCCAGAAAAAATTCTTTAAGAAAGAAGTTGTTGAGGTGGAAGAGAAAAATAATTAATCCTTAACAATTCATTATTTCTCAACCAGATTAATAGGTAAACTTTCGAGTTTAAGCGAAATCACTATTTTTGTTCTATGGATATAGCAAATAAAGTAATATGGGTTACAGGAGCTTCTTCTGGAATAGGAGAGGCATTAGTTTATGAATTAGCTAAAAAAAACTGTAAGTTAATTCTATCGGCACGAAGAGAAGCAGAACTGCAACGCGTAAAAGAAAATACCAACTTACCGGATGAGCAAATATTAATTTTACCTATAGATTTAGAACAGTTTACAAATGCTCAAACATGGGTAGATAAAGTAATAGAGAAATTTAGTACTATAGATATATTAATAAATAATGGAGGAATTAGTCAGAAAAGCTTGGCTATGGAAACCACCGGAGCTGTTGAACAAAAATTTTGGAACATTAACTATTTTGGAAATGTAGCTCTCTCCAAAGCCGTTTTACCTATAATGCAACAAAAAAAATATGGGAAAGTGGTAGTAATAACCTCTATTTTAGGGAAGTTTGGATTACCCCAACTCTCCACTTATGCAGCAACCAAACATGCACTTTATGGTTTTTACGAATCGTTGAGATTAGAATTGGTAAAAGATAATGTTTCTGTATTACTTGCTGCTCCGGGCTTTATTAATACACAAGTTTCTGTAAACGCCATAGATGGTGAGGGAAACATTACCAATGAAAATAGCGATGCTCAGCTCAATGGAATGAAACCTGATGTATTTGCTAAAAATTTGGTCAACGCAATAGTAAAAGACAAACAACACGTTTATATTGGTAAAAAAGAGTTGTTGACTATTCCATTTAAAACCTTGTTCCCCAAATTGTTTTATAAAATAATGCTAAAGCTAAGTAATAAAAAATAATTTTTGTAGTATTGCTAATTCCATGATTAAAAACTACTTGTTATATATTACATTTTATAAACCCTTGTTTTTAGCAAGTTTCATTATGTTGTTAATAGCTTGTAAATCAACAAAAAATGTTGAACAAACAGTAGTTGAACCACCAAGAGAAAAAACAGAAACAGTTGAAGAAGAGCAACCTAAAGAAGAATTAGGAGATATTTTAACAGAGTATCTATCTTTAAAATATCCTGATAAAAACTTTGATAAATACCTTTATATTTCTGTCAAACATCAAAAAATGTATTTAATAGAAAATGGGATAACAGTTAAAATTTATCCTATTTCTACAGCAAAAAAAGGCATAGGAAGTCATCAAAACAGTAATAAAACACCTCCCGGATTACATACTGTAAAAAGAAAAATTGGTGAAGAAGTTCCTTTGGGTGGAATTTTAGAAGCAAGAGAGTTCAATGGAAAAGTAGCAGAAATTATTACTGACAAACGTAAGGCTGATGGCGATTATGTTACCACAAGAATTTTGTGGTTAGATGGCGAAGAAGTGGGCATTAACAAAGGGAGAAATGTTGATTCTTACAACAGGTATATTTATATTCATGGCACACCTGAAGAGGGTTTTATTGGTCAGCCGGCATCTCATGGCTGCATAAGAATGAAAAATACAGATGTCATAGAACTTTATGATATTATTGATGAAGGAACTCCCATCTATATTCTTAAAAGATAAGTAGGGGAAGGTAAATAGAAAACCCTATTTTTAGAAAACTCCTTAAATAAAATACCTTAATTTTATAGCAATTTTTTAAATGGTTATATTCATGGCATTTGTATATTTAGCAATAGGGTTGGTTTTGGGTTTTGTTATTGGTTTTTTGGTAAAAAAACTACAAAGCAATGGTAGTGATAATGGTGCTGAAAGCCAACAAATAATAAAAGAACTTACCTTAGAAAATGGCAATCTTAAAGGAAGAATAGAATCCTCTCTTGAAGCATTTAGAAAGATTGAAACTAAAAATAATGAGTTAGAACAAAAAAAGAGCGAACTGATTTCTGAAAATGCTCGACTAACTAATGCGTATCAAAATATAGAGGCGAAACTGAAAGAACAAAAAGACGAAATAAATCAATTACAAGAAAAATTTACCACAGAATTTTCATTAATTGCCAATAAATTGCTCAAACAAAATGCTACTGATTTTGCTCAAGCAAATGAAAAAAGATTGAGTGAGATTTTAAATCCACTAAAAGAAAACATTCAACAATTTGAGAAAAAAGTAGATGATACTTACGAGAAAGATTTTAAAGACAGAACCAAGTTAATAGAGCAAATACAATCGCTAGAAAAACTTAATCAACAAATGAGTGAAGAGGCTCAAAACTTAACCAAGGCACTTAAGGGAGATAATAAAACACAAGGAAACTGGGGAGAGTTAATTTTAGAAAAAGTACTGGAAAGTTCCGGTTTAATAAAAGATGTAGAATACTCCACTCAATACTCTACTTCTAATGATGATGGCACTAGAATTATGCCTGATGTTATCATTAATTTGCCTGATGAGAAACATATTATTGTAGATGCAAAAGTTTCGTTAGTAGCCTATCAGAATTATATTAATTGTGATGATGATATAGAACAAGACAGTCATTTAAAAAACCATGTGTTATCCGTTAAGAACCATATTAAAGGATTAAGTGAAAAACACTATATAAGTGCTAAAGGCATTAATACACCTGATTTTGTATTGTTATTTATGCCCATAGAATCATCTTTTGGGTTAGCATTAAGGACTGATAATGAGTTGTATCAGTATGCTTGGGATAGAAAAGTGGTGATTGTAACACCTTCCACTTTATTGGCTACACTTAGAACAGTAGCTTCCTTGTGGAAACAAGAAAAACAGACCAAAAATGCCATAGAAATTGCTCGTCAGGCAGGAGCGTTACACGATAAATTTGCAGGCTTTTTAAAAGATATGGAAAACATTAAAAAAGGTATTGATAATTCACAAGAAGCATATGAAAAAGCATTTAATAAACTAAAATCAGGCAGAGGAAACCTTATAGATGCCACCAAAAAATTAGAAGATTTGGGAGCAAAAACTAAAAAGCAAATGCCCGAAATTTATTTACCAGAAAACTATGAAGATGAAACGAGCCATACTTAAGATTTCAACATATAAGAGGATGATTATTGGCGAGTTACATGTGACATATAAAAAACAATAAATATAAACACATGAAGAACCAAGTTAGTCTATTTTTAATTCTTGTAGCAGTAGTTTTTGTGGGTTGTTCATCAACTCAAAATACTACTAATAGAAATGTTGCAGGAATTTATATGCCCGGAATTAATTTGTTGGACCCCGACATGCTTGCTTTTCACACAAATGATACGCTCACAGAATTTCATTTTAGAATTAATTCTGCTAATATTTTATATACCAAAAAAAGAGAAGATTCTACTTTTAGTGCTAATGTAAAGGTAACTTATGAATTGTATGAGTTTGACTCCAAAACTTTGTTAGACAGTGCTTCACTTAATTTTGTTGATTTTGGAAATAATAAGGAAAAGAAATTTTTAGATGGCGTTTTTATGCTAAATACCTTATTTGGAAAAATTTATACTATTAAGGTTACTTTTAATGATTTAAACAGAGATCAATACATCAAAAAATCATTAAAAATAGATAAATCAAGTATATATAATGCTCAGAATTATTTAGTTTTAGATGAAAATCAGCATATTATTTTTAAAAATTACCTAAAAAACAACAGCACTTTTTACCTTAAAAAAAATGAATCAATAACTGATACCACTTTTGTTTTAAAATATTATAAATCAGATTTTCCTATAGCAAAACCACCATTTTCTTCTAGTGAAATTCCTGAAGAAAAAATGACATTTTCGCCTGAATTCACTGAAGAACTCACTTTTGATTCTTTACAGCAATTGAGTTATGAAGTAACTGAAAACGGTTTGTATTTTGTGCATCCTAAAGGACAATCAACGGGACCTACTTTATTTAATTTTCAAGATAATTTCCCTGAAATTAAAACTGCTGAGAATATGATTCCTCCGATGCGATACATTACCACTTCAAAAGAGTTTGAGCAGCTTATAACGGCTGAAAATCCTAAATTAGAAGTGGATAAATTTTGGAAAGATGTTGCAGGAAGTAACGATAGGGCTAGAACCCTAATAAGAGAGTATTTTAAACGGGTAGAAAGTGCCAATAATTATTTTACTTCGTATATGGAAGGTTGGAAAACAGACAGGGGAATTATATATATTATTTTTGGAGTACCTAATGTGGTTTACAAACACAAAAATTATGAAAATTGGATTTACGGAGAAGAAAATAATATGATGTCACTTAGCTTTGTTTTTCACAAGGTAGCTAGTCCAATAACCGATAATGATTTTGCATTAAGTCGTTCGCCTGTATTTAAAAATAATTGGTTCAGGGCTGTTGATAGTTGGAGAAGTGGAAGAATTTATTGATTCAGTTTTGCCTCAATTTCTTCCATATAATCAATAGAATCATCTAAATAGAAAGC
>DATCTM010000034.1:0-55518 GCA_036567945.1 Vicingaceae bacterium | reverse complement strand
TGCTGAAAAGTATCCTTGTAATAATTTACATAATGATTGTAATTGTTTGGATAGGCAAAAAAGTAATCGTCTTTAGCAAATACAAACGACTGACTAACATTTACTTTTGGTAAATGAATTTCTTCCGGATTTTTAACAGCAAACACTTCTTTTTCCTGATATTGTAAGCTTTTTCCTTGTTTGTATCTCAAATTGGTATTGGTATCTTTATCCCCAACTATTTTTGAAGCTTCTTTCACTCTTATAGAACCATGGTCGGTTGTTATCACTAATCTCCCGCCACGAGCTGCAATTTCTTTTAAAATATCTAATAAAGTAGAATGTTCAAACCAAGATTTAACTACAGAACGATAAGCAGCTTCATCTGTTGCTAATTCTTTTACAATTTCGGTATCAGTTCTGGCATGAGAAAGCATGTCCACAAAATTGTAAACAATAATATTTAAATGTGCATTAAACATGGATGGAACTTCTCGTAATACTTTATTACCATAACTTACATTAAGTACTTTGTTGTAAGTGATTTTAGAATCTGAAAAACCACTTCGTGCAAGTTGGTTTTCTACAAAAAACTTTTCACTCAGGTTTCTTCCTCCTTCTTCCTCATCATTTATCCATTTATCCGGAAAACGTTTTTCAATTTCTGAAGGCATCATTCCGGCAAATATGGCATTTCTAGAGTATTGAGTAGTGGTAGGTAAAATACTATAAAAAACATCTTCCTTATCTATCCAATAATCTTCGGATAGAATAGGTCGTAATACTTTCCACTGGTCGTAACGCAAATTATCTATCACAATAAAGAATAAAGGCTCTTTGCTCTTTTTTAATTCAGGGAAAACATATTTCGCCATTAGGTTGTGCGACATTATCGGAGCATCTTCTGGATTGGTGAGCCAATCGGTGTAGTTCTTCTCAACAAATTTTCCAAATTGTTTGTTGGCTTCACTTTTTTGCATCTCAAAAATCTCTTCCATACTACTGTCTTTAGATTTTTCGAGCTCCAATTCCCAATAAACTAGTTTTTGATACAATTCAGCCCATTCATCTTTATCAAGCCTGTCGTTTAGCTGCATGCCAATTTCTCTAAATTCTTTTTGATAGTTAGAAGTAGATTTTGCATTAACTAACTTGGTGGTATCTAAGTTCTTTTTTATAGAAAGTAAAATCTGATTTGGGTTTACAGGTTTTATTAAATAATCGGATATTTTAGAACCGATAGCTTCTTCCATAATATATTCCTCTTCACTTTTGGTAATCATAATTACAGGAATACTCGGGAATTTAGCTTTTATCAATTCCAAGGTTTCTAACCCTGATAAGCCGGGCATGTTCTCATCTAAAAAAATAATATCAACTCGTTGTCTATCAAGTAATTCAATTGCATCATCACCACTTTGAGTTCCAACAACTTCATATCCTTTTTCTTCTAAAAATAAAATATGGGGTTTTAGTAAATCTATTTCATCATCAGCCCAAAGTATGGTTATATTGTTCATGTTTTTATTGTTTTAAAATGGATTCTAATTAATTCAATTGAGAATACTCCAAAAATAGTACTTTTGAAGCTTCAAATAATTTTTAGTTATCATATTTAACTAATATTAACGCTAAGTAGTATGCCAAGTGTGAATAAAAAG
The DNA here is from genome assembly GCA_036567945.1 of Vicingaceae bacterium. GTDB lineage: Bacteria > Bacteroidota > Bacteroidia > Flavobacteriales_E > Vicingaceae > BRH-c54. The sequence goes on along the minus strand of DATCTM010000034.1, from coordinate 53,878 downwards.
AAAATTTTTAATGATCCTATTTATGGATTTATAACCTTACCTTATGAAATTATTTTCGATTTAATAGAACATCCTTATTTTCAACGATTAAGAAGAATTAAGCAATTAGGATTAACACATTTGGTTTACCCGGGAGCTTTGCATACTAGATTTCATCATGCTATGGGTACCATGAACCTGATGACCAAAGCCATTGATGTAATTCGCTCTAAAGGCCATGAAATTACAGATGAAGAAGCGTTAGGTGTTACTATTGCAATTTTACTACATGATATTGGTCACGGACCATTTTCTCATGCCTTAGAACATAGTATTGTAAATGGTATTTCTCACGAAGAAATTTCTACGCTTTTTATGGACAAACTCAATCAGGAGTTTAAAGGAAAATTAGATATAGCTTTAAAAATATTTAGAAATGAATATCCTAAAAAATTTTTACATCAACTGGTTTCCGGACAGTTAGATATGGATAGATTGGATTATTTGCGAAGAGACAGCTTTTTTACAGGTGTTTCGGAAGGGGTGATTAGTACAGAGAGAATTATCACCATGCTTACTGTACATAACGATCATTTGGCTATTGAGGAAAAAGGAATTTATTCCATAGAAAAATTTATTATTGCCAGAAGATTAATGTATTGGCAGGTTTATTTGCACAAAACGGTTTTGTCGGCAGAAAATTTATTGGTAAATATTTTAAAAAGAGCAAAAAGCTTGGCAAATAATAATGAAGAATTGTTTTGTACGCCATCTTTAAGAACTTTTTTGTACGCTCAGCATGATTTGTTGTCATTTAAAAATAACCCTAAATTACTGGATGAATTTGCTAATTTAGATGATTATGACATCATGACTTCAGTAAAAGTTTGGCAAAATCATTCGGATAAAATTTTATCAAAACTATGTAAAATGATGGTGAACAGAAATTTGTACAAAGTAGTTATCAACGATACTCGCTTAGCTAAAGATGAGCTTACTGCGATTAAAGAAAAATTTTCTAGACAGTTAAAAATCTCAGAAAAAGAAATAGAATATTTTGTTTTTCAGGATGCTATAGAAAACAATGCCTACAACCCTAAAATGGATAAGATAAATATTTTATTGAAAAACAATACTGTAAAAGATATTTCTGAAGCTGCTGATACGTTAAACATTACTGCTTTAGCACGGCCGGTTAAAAAATGGTTTGTTTGTCATCCTAAAAAATAGATTTTCCTTCTTTATTAAAATCCTTCGTGATTTTAAAAGTATTTTTGTGGTCTGAAAAATTAATGTTAATCATTTATGTTAGTAGTCATTTCTCCTGCAAAAAAGCTATCAGTTGAAGGTAAAAAACCGGATTGGTTTACAGCACCTCAATTTATAGAACATTCGGAAAAACTAATAAAAAAATTAAGAAAATATAGTCCTAAAAAACTTCAACAACTGATGTCAATTAGTGATGATTTGGCTCAACTGAATGTAGAAAGGTACCAACAATGGACTATCAATCATGATACTGAAAATACTAAACAAGCCTTATTTACCTTTACAGGAGAAGTATATGCTGGATTAAATGCGACTTCTTTTAAGAAAAATGAGTTGGAATATGCTCAGCAACATTTAAGAATTTTATCGGGTTTGTATGGCGTTTTAAAACCTATGGATGCTATTCATGCTTACCGATTAGAGATGGGAACAAAATTAAAGATAGGTAAAAAAAGTAATCTGTATGAGTTTTGGGGAGATACGATTGTTAATGAGATTAATAATACGCTAAAAGCTAATAACGATAAGGTGTTGGTTAACTTGGCTTCTAATGAATATTTTAAAGCTGTTAATAAGAAAAAATTAGCAACACCAGTAATTACTCCTGTATTTAAAGATTTTACCAACGGACAATATAAAACAGTAATGGTTTATGCCAAAAAAGCCAGAGGAGCCATGGCAGCATTTATCATGAAAAATAAAATAAAAACTATTGAAGAACTAACTGCTTTTGATACTGACGGATACTTGTTTAACGAAGAAGCATCATCATCAAAAGAATTGGTCTTTTTAAGGAATTAGAATTAAAATATGCAAGAAATAGGAAATATTGTTGAATTAGAAAGTGTAAAAACTACTCCACAAGGAATATATTTACTTACACAAGAGGGAGAAGAAATTTTGTTGCCTCATAAATATGTTCCGGTAGATTTTGAAATTGGAGATAAATTAGAAGTGTTTGTTTACACAGATTCTGAAGATAGACCTATAGCTACTACATTAGTCCCTAAAATATTAATGCACCAATGTGATTTTTTAAAAGCAGTTGATGTTACTCCTGTGGGTGCTTTTTTTGAGTGGGGAGTAGAAAAAGACTTATTAGTACCTTATTCTGAGCAGTTTTATAAGATAGAAGTTGGCGAAGAGTATCCTGTTTATTTGTATAAAGATGAGCTAACCAACAGAATGGTGGGGAGTACAAAAATTGAAAAACACCTAAAAAGAAATCCAATTACCTTGAAACAAGGAGACGAAGTGTCTTTATTGGTTGCACAACATACAGATTTAGGTTATAAAGTAGTGGTAAACAATCAACATTTAGGCATGTTGTTCGAAAATGAAGTTTTTCGTCCAATATACATAGGTGATAAATTGAAAGGTTTTGTTCAGAAAGTTCGTCCCGACAATAAGTTAGACATTACGTTGAACAGTTCGAAATTAGATGAATTAGAAAATATTGCTAATGCTATTTACGAAACCTTATTGAAGCAAAACGGCAAACTTAATATTACAGACAAAAGCTCTCCCGAACTGATTTATAGTACTTTTAAAGTCAGTAAAAAAGCGTTTAAAAAAGCCGTAGGCATACTTTATAGCGGTAAGAAAATAAAAATTAATCCGGACAGTATAGAATTGGTTAGGTAATAGTTAAATTAATGAACATGAGTACCAGACTTAGAGATAATAGAAAAAACGAAGAAATTAGGGCAAAAGTTAGAGAAACACATTTGCAAGTTACAGACTTTATTTATCCTTTATTTATTGAAGAAGGCCATAATATAAAAAAAGAAATTGTTTCTATGCCCGGTATTTATCGTTATTCATTAGATAGGATAAAAGAAGAATTAGATGAAGTGGTGGAGTTGGGGTTAAAATCGGTTATTTTATTTGGGATTCCTTTACATAAAGATGCAGAAGGTTCTGAAAGTTGGAATGATGAAGGTATTATTCAACAAGCTATCCGACAAATAAAAAAAGAATATCCCAACTTACAAGTAATAGCCGATGTTTGTTTTTGTGAGTATACTGACCACGGACATTGTGGTGTATTGTGTAATCATGATGTGGACAACGATTTAACCCTCGTAAACTTAAGAAAACAAGTATTGGCTCAAGCAAAAGCAGGTATAGATATGGTTGCTCCATCAGGCATGATGGATTTTGCTGTGAGAGAAATTAGAGACGAATTGGATAAAAATGGATTTCAACACATTCCTATAATGGGTTATTCGGTAAAATATGCTTCGGCATATTACGGACCATTTAGAGATGCGGCAGATTCCACACCAAGTTTTGGCGATAGAAGAACCTACCAAATGGATGCTGCCAACAGGAATGAAGCTATTAAAGAAGCTCAGGCTGATGTGGATGAAGGAGCGGCTATTTTAATGGTAAAGCCGGCTTTATCTTATTTAGACATCATCAGAGATTTAAAAAATAATTTTGATTTACCCATAGCAGCTTATAATGTAAGTGGTGAGTATTCTATGATTAAAGCAGCAGGTAAAAATGGCTGGATAGATGAGCAGAAAGTAATGATGGAAACCTTACTTTCTATAAAAAGAGCAGGAGCAGACATTATTATTACTTATTTCGCTAAAGAAGCTGCGAAATTATTACGCTAAAAATAAATCAACATAAGCATGTTTAAAAGTAGTTGGTAAAATCATAGCGTTTCGCCTCATATTCTAACTACTTTTAAGTTAATTTGTATAGCATTGAATTTTAACGCTAGATATTATGGAATTAACTTTTTACGGACATGCTTGTTTTTCTGTTAAAACACAAGATAAAACCATACTTTTCGATCCTTTTATTTCGCCCAACCCTATAGCAGCACATATTGATGTGACTACTTTAGCAGCTGATTACATTTTATTGTCTCACGGACATGAAGACCATGTAGCAGATGCTGAAAATATTGCCAAAAGAACAGGGGCAAAACTGGTTTCTAATTTTGAGATTGTAAGTTGGTACGAGAAAAAAGGAATAGAAAACGTTCATCCGATGAACCATGGTGGAAAGTGGAAATTTGATTTTGGTACAGTAAAATATACTAATGCAGTTCATTCGAGCATGTTGCCCGATGGAAGTTACGGAGGAAATCCCGGAGGTTTTATTGTAAATGCTTCAAAATCTTTTTATTTCGCAGGAGATACGGCTCTTACAATGGATATGAAATTAATAGGAAACTCTGAGAAGTTAGATTTTGCAGTTTTACCTATTGGAGATAACTTTACAATGGGAATAGAGGATGCAATAACAGCCGCAGAATTTATTAATTGTAATAAAATAATTGGCGTTCATTACGATACGTTTGGATACATAGAAATTAACAAAAATGAAGCGATAGATAAATTCAAATCTCGTGGTAAAGAATTAATTTTGCTTGAAATCGGGGAAACCATAAAACTTTAATAAAAACGTTACACAATACATAAACTAAAAATAACACTATGGGTAAAATTATTGCAATATCTAACCAGAAAGGAGGCGTAGGAAAAACTACCACAGCCATTAATTTAGCTGCCGGTTTAGGAGTTTTAGAGTACAAAGTACTTTTAGTAGATGCTGACCCTCAAGCCAATTCAACTTCAGGTGTTGGTTTTGACCCTCGAAACATTAAAAATAGTATTTATGAATGTTTAATTAATGAAATTGATCCTTCAGATGCTATTTTGCATACAGATTCACCTAACTTAGATATTTTACCTGCTCATATAGATTTGGTTGGTGCCGAAATAGAGCTTATTAATATGCCCAACAGAGAACACATGATGAAAAATGCGTTTAGCAGCATTAAAGATAAATATGATTTTATCATCATAGATTGTTCTCCATCATTAGGGTTAATTACCATCAACTCGCTTACAGCAGCAGATTCAGTTATTATTCCAATTCAATGTGAATACTTTGCATTAGAAGGGTTGGGAAAATTACTAAACACCATCAAAATTATTCAAGAAAGATTAAATCCGGACTTGGATATTGAAGGATTGTTGTTAACCATGTATGATGTTAGATTGAGATTGTCTAACCAAGTAGTGGAAGAGGTTAAAACACATTTCCAAACCATGATGTTTGATACCATTATACAAAGAAATACCACTTTGGGAGAAGCTCCAAGTCATGGTAAAACCATTATTATGCACGATGCAAGTAGTAAAGGTGCCATCAATTATTTAAATTTAGCCAGAGAAATTCTTCAAAAGAATAACATGACTAAAATGAGTGAAGAAGAAAAAATTATAGCCTTAGAAGATGAGTAAGAAACCAGCATTAGGAAGAGGGTTAGGAGCATTATTACAAAATGCCGATACCGATATAACATCAAAATCGAGATTAGATTTACCGGAAAGTAACAATCATGTGGTTGGCTCTGTATCTACAATACCCGTTGCTCAAATTGAAGCCAATCCTTTTCAACCAAGAACTCAGTTTGAGAAAGAAGCTTTATTGGAACTTTCTGAATCTATTAAAGAACATGGAATTATACAGCCTGTAACGGTTAGAAAGTTAGGTTATGATAAATACCAACTGATTTCAGGAGAAAGAAGGTTTAGAGCGTCTCAAATTGCAGGATTAACAGAGATTCCTGCTTTTATTAGAATTGCCAACGACCAAGAAATGCTAGAAATGGCGTTGGTTGAAAATATTCAACGACAAGATTTAGATGCTATAGAAGTGGCTTTTAGTTATCAAAAACTAATTGAAGAATGTAATTTAACGCAAGAACAGTTGAGTGAAAAAGTAAGCAAAAAACGTTCAACTGTAGCAAATTACCTTAGGTTACTTAAACTTCCTGTTGAAATACAATTAGCCATTAGAACCAAAGAAATTTCTATGGGACATGCAAGGGCGTTAATCAACATTACGGAAGAAAAAAAGCAATTACAAATAGCTAAAAGAATTATTCAGGAAGGACTTTCTGTTCGTCAGGTGGAAGAGTTGGTTAAAGATGAAAAAGTAAAAGATGTAGAGAAAAAATCTACCTCAAAAGCTCCATCAACCTTATCTTTTACCAATCAAAAAATAATGGAAGACTTAAGCAATATCTTACAAACTAAAGTGCAAATTCAAAAAAATAAAGAAGGTAAAGGAAAATTAATCATTCCTTTTGCCACCGAAGATGATTTAGAGAGAATTGCTGAATTATTAGGTTTTTAATAGTGAATAACACTAACTTTTAACTTATTTGGATGTTATTAACCCAGCCATATTTTTTCTTTTTTAACTATCGTTTGCTTTGTTGGGTATTTGTTCTGTTACTTGGTATAAGTACTTCTGTAAACGCTCAAGATTCCTTAACGGTTAACTCCAACAATAATAAAGTTCCTGATACCTTATTGATAGACATAGCTAAACCTCATTCTCCCGCAAAAGCTGCTATTATGAGTACCATTCTTCCGGGGTTAGGACAAGCCTACAATAAAAAATATTGGAAAATTCCCATAATTTATGGAGCAATAGGAACTTCCATTTATTTTGCAGTAGAAAACAATAAAACCTACGACAGGTTTAAAACGGCATTGAGTGAGCGATTGGATAATGACCCCAATACTGTTGATGAGTTTGATGGTCGTTTGTCAGTTCAGAGTTTAGAATCTAACTATAATTTTTACCAACGAAATAGAGATTTATCCATTATTGTGGCGGGCATTTTTTATGCTCTTAACATTGTAGATGCTAGTGTTGATGCACACTTGTATTCTTTCCCTAAAAACGATAACCTTTCATTAAGAATAGTTCCAACTACGCAATTAACAGCCAATAATAACATTATGCATGGAGCTAGTTTAGTATTTAATTTTTAGTAATGACAGCAAGTAGAAGTATCGAATCAATAAAAAAATTACTAGACCATCAGGTTTTTGAAGTGATAAAAAAAGCCTCAGCAGAAATAGGGGTAGAAAGCTATGTAATAGGCGGTTTTGTTAGAGATTTTTTGTTAAACCGAGCTTGTAAAGACATCGATATTGTTTGTAAAGGTTCAGGAATAGCCTTAGCCGAAAAAGTAGCTGAATTAATAGGAAACTCCACCAAAGTAACTGTTTTTAAAAACTTTGGAACAGCCATGCTGCAGTACAAAGATTATGAAGTAGAATTTGTTGGAGCAAGAAAGGAATCTTATCAGAGAAACTCCAGAAAACCTATAGTGGAAGATGGGACTTTACAAGATGACCAAAACAGAAGAGATTTTACCATTAATGCCTTAGCCATTAGTTTAAATGAAGCCAATTACGGAGAATTGATTGATCCGTTTAATGGCATTGATGATTTAAAAAACAAACGTATTGTAACGCCTTTAGATCCTGATATTACTTACTCAGACGACCCTTTAAGAATGATGCGAGCCATACGTTTTGCTGCTCAATTGCATTTTGTTATAGAAGAAACCTCTTTGCAATCCATCGCCAAAAACAAAGAACGCATTAAAATTGTTTCTCAAGAAAGAATTATTGATGAGTTGAATAAAATTATTCTCACCAAAAAACCATCTGTAGGTTTTGAGTTATTGTTTGATACAGGGTTGTTGGCAATCATTTTCCCGGAAATGGATAACCTGAAAGGAGTGGAGGTGATTAACGGAAAAGCCCATAAAGATAATTTTTACCACACCATACAGGTGCTGGATAATATTGCTCCCAATACAGATAATTTGTGGTTGAGATGGGCTGCTATTTTGCACGATATTGCCAAACCGGCAACCAAACGATTTGACAAAGAAGTAGGGTGGACGTTCCACGGACATGAAGACAAAGGAGCTAAGATGGTTCCTAAAATCTTTAAAGCCTTAAAACTTCCGTTAGATGCTAAAATGAAATATGTTCAGAAATTGGTAAGGCTTCACCTTAGACCAATAGCTTTAGTAAAAGAAACCGTTAGCGATAGTGCTGTTAGAAGGTTGTTGTTTGAGGCGGGAGAAGATATTGATGATTTAATGACTTTGTGTAATGCAGATATTACTTCTAAGAATAAGCAAAAAGTCTTAAAATATTTGGCTAACTTTGAATTAGTTAAAGAAAAACTAAAAGAAGTTGAAGAAAAAGATCAGCTAAGAAATTGGCAACCACCCATAACAGGTGAATTGATTATGGAAACCTTTAATTTGAAGCCTTGCAGAGAAATAGGCATTATTAAAGAAGCCATAAAAGAAGCCATTTTAGAAGGCGATATAGAAAATAACTACGAAGCAGCTTATCAGCTAATGCTTCAAAAAGGAAAAGAATTAAATTTAAAAACCGCATAACTATTACAGCAATGAGCATTTATAAGTTTAGAGTTCTGATTGAAGGAGAAAAACAAGTTTTTAGAGACATTGAGATTAAGAGTGACCAAAACTTTGAAGCTTTTCACCAATCTATTTTAAAAGCATTTGATTTTGATAACGAGCAAATGGCTTCCTTTTATTTAAGCGATTACGATTGGAATAAAGGTCAGGAAATTTCTTTGTTTGACATGAGCATGTCTGATGAAGAAAAAGTATTGCAGATGAGTGATACCCCAATAAAATCTATCATTAATTGTGTTGGTGGACATTTATTGTATACCTACGATTTTTTAAACATGTGGAATTTCTTTATTGAATTGATAGAAATTTCGGTGAAAGAAAAAGAAGGAGAATTTCCTCAATTGGTTTATAGCGAAGGTACAGCCCCTAATCAAAATACCAGAAACAGCGTACTTTCTGATGAAGAAATTATGAATGAAATATTGAAAGCTGAAGGGATGGATGAAAGTAGTATGAAAGATAGTGAAGAACCTTTTAATGATGATATTTTTGAAGGTTTTGATGATTTTGACGACTACCAATAAATAAAAATGAATTCCAAATATTTAGTGGTTATTGCAGGGCCTACGGCTGTTGGGAAAACAGCTTTATCAGTAGCACTTGCACAACATTTTCGTACAGCGGTAATTTCTGCCGATTCACGACAATTTTATAAAGAAATAGCCATTGGCACAGCAAAACCTACTCCCGAAGAAATGAAAGGAGTAAAACACTACTTTGTCGATTCCCATTCTATTCATGATGAGATAAATGTAAACGATTACGAACAGCAAGTGTTGCAGTTGCTCAATCAGCTTTTTAAAGATAATGAGGTAGTTATTCTTACAGGAGGTTCCGGATTATACATTGATGCGGTTTGTGATGGCTTTGATGATGATTTACCTGAAGGAGACAAGCAACTTAGAAAAGAACTGGAAGCACTTAAAGATAAGTACGGCATAGAATTGCTTCAAGAAAAACTAAAACAGCTTGATGAAGATTTTTATAACGAGATAGATTTAGCCAACACCAAACGATTGTTTAGAGCAATAGAAGTCTGTATGCTAAGCAAGCAGAAATATTCCTCACTACGTAAAGGCAAGAAGAACCCAAGAGCATTTAACACCATTAAAATAGCCTTAAACCGACCAAAAGAAGAGTTAAATGAGCGAATTAACCAGCGAGTAGATATGATGATGCAAGAAGGGTTATTGGAAGAGGCCAAAAAAGTACATTCCTACAAAGATAAAGTAGCGTTAAAAACAGTTGGTTACAGAGAGTTGTTTGCTTATTTTGAAGAAGAAACAAGCTTAGCAGAAGCCATAGAGAAAATAAAAACCAACACCCGCAGGTATGCGAAAAGACAAGTAGCTTGGTTTAAAAGAAACGATAACGATTACCATTGGTTTCAACCTGAACAACAAGCGGAAATAATACAATTGATTGAGAAAAGGTTGGGGTAACGGTTTGGCTATGGTGCGTTTTAATTCAGTTTAGGTTTTATTATATGTGCTTTTATAATTTTTCCCTTAATAAGTCCTGAATAAATGAGATTAGGTCATTTTTATATTTCTCTACCTCAGATTCATCACTTATGAATACCTCTAGATTTTCAAGTCTTTCGTTAGCTTTTTCTATTAAGTAATCTGACAATATGATGTTCTCAGTTTTCTGCCTCAGTGATGCAAACATTCTATTGTCAATTTCTAAATCTTCATCATTCAATAGAATTTTATCTGCAAGATCACTTATTTGTTGTTTTGATTCTTCTAAATGTTGTTCAATCATAGTTCACTAACCAATTAAATTTGATAATTGCATATCAGTCAATTTTTCTAAAATTTGACCAGCTGTTTCAGAATCAACTACTCCGCTCCCAAAGCTTACTAATTGACCGATTAGCATTAATTTTAAATCCTTTTTGCTAATCTTTTTACTTTTTGTTTTTAATCCTTCAATTTCTTCAAATATGATTTCTTGCCCGAGTCCCAATTTTTCTAACTTTTCTAGAACGCCATCAATTTTGAAGTGAAGATCAACAAGTTCATCAACTGAATATTCTTCATCATTTTTTGAAATTTCATCAACTGAAACCATATGATTTTTAAAAATGAACTGTTGTTTTTCAAGTTCAGAATTTAATTGTCGAACGTTGGATAGCTCATTCCTATTATATGACTCTTTTGTTCTCAGAAAGTTCAGCTCATCAGTTTGTTTTTTTTTCGTTTCTCTTTCAATGGCCTTTGTTAGGTTAGTTTGATTTCGATCGAGTTCTTTTTGTTTATTGGCTATTTGCTTTTGAATATCTGCAATTTTAGATTGAAATCGAACTTGCTCTTTTAATTTGCTTTCAATTTGTCTTTGTAAGCTTTGAATCGTTGTAGAAGATTTTGTCGTTGAAATTCTTTTTGAAAGATTATTGATTTTTGAAATTAAGTCAATCTCTTTTTTCCTCTCAGACGCTTCTTTCTTTTTTAAGTCTGCAATTTGTCCTTGAAATCTGGAGACATTATTTATATATGTATTTGCAGACATTTTCTTTATTATTTTTTTTATTACATATAACGTTCTATGCATGGTGCGTATCCCGAAGGGGATGCACTATACATTTTGTTGTGGTGCGTTATCTTCTTCAGTATTGAGGTTTGTCAAATAAATCAGATCACTAAATCGACCAAGAATAAGTTCTTTTCTAGCCTCAATAAAATCTTCGAATCTATCTAACTCCCATAAGTCTTTATCTTTTGGTATTAAGTGTTTTTCAAGATATTCATCACTTTTGTCTTTAAACCAATCCTTTGGCAATGTATCAAGCTTCCCACTAGCACCATTTTCCTTTGCTGTTAGTAGCATCAGATTCGCAATTTGGTCTCTGTCGAACCACTTGTATTTCATAAGATTTATTTTTCCATTTTCAGGATTTTGAACTTTAATCTTTTTCAAAACTGATTGAGGAAAAATATGGTCAATTTGAGGTTTATTTTCTTTCAGTACAGGTTCATAGTTAAATCCATACCATAAATTAAATAGAAGGTGAATTTGTTTAGAAGTGTAATGGATTTCAAGGAATTTAGTATCGGTAATTTCCATACTTTTTCCTTTTGACCTGATAAGTGCAAAAATTTCAGTTTTATCAAACTTCTTATTATCCTTTACATTTTTAACTAAACTATCGGTAAAACCATCAGATACACCACCAAATACCCCCGTTAGATTAACTTTCACCAGATACTCAGAATATTCATCTTGATTTGACCAACTATCTTTAAAGTGATAATGAGCATAAATTAATGGTACTAAACTGAAATATGAAGGTAAAGTCTTATCAGTTTTTAAATAAGTATTACCATAGACAAAATCCTTAACAAATCGAATGGAATTAGAAATCTCATCCCAATTTTCCTCTATTCCGTTTTTTACGTCAGGGTCTCTGAATTTGCTGATTTCGTATTTAGCTCCTTTATTGAGTAGAACAAGACAAACTTTCAGAATGAAATCCCTATCAAAATTAAATCCAGTAAGATTTAAATCTTTAATAAGTTCATCCATTTTATCTTCTGCATCTTCCCAACTTGCATTTAATAGACTAAATAGTAAATCAGATTTTCCTAATTGGGTTCCTCCTGAATTTGCTCTAATGAAAATTTCTACAATATCGTCTTCGGAGTATGTTGATGGTCTATCAATACTATCAACCAATTGATATAGAATGTTCTCCTGCGTACAAAAAACTTCTCTTATCAATTCTACATTATCTTGAACCCTATCAATGTTTTCATCATTAATTTGAGGGTGCTTACTCTTCAAATGTTTAATAATTTCTCTGACTCTTTCATCTGTCATTACTAATGACTTAAATTTGATAAAAGGGAATTCAGCTTCAGTATTCTTTTTAAATTTAAAATCAAACTTTATATCTTCAGGAGCAACTAAGTCACCACTTAAGATATTGACGTACAATTCTTTTTTTGCATAACTTCCACATAAACCAATAAACAAGGACTGCATTCTTTGTTGACCGTCTAAGACCATCATTTTTTGTGTGTCGTCTTGTGGAATGTAAAAGTCTTTTAGAGATAAATCGACACTATAGTTATCTATGAATTTTCGTCTTTTAATTTTACTTTTTGTTTTCCATATCAGAAGTGTCCCAATTGGGTACTCCCTTAGTATTGAATCATAGATTCGTTCAATTTGCTCCTCTTTCCAAACAAAAGGTCTTTGAATATTTGGTAGCCAAAAGCCACCTTGTTCATCCTTATTGTTCAAGTATTTGACAAACTTTCGTATAGTTTCTGTTTGATTCGCCATTATTTATTTTTTTATGCACCACGACTTGTATATATGTATACCTTTGGTGTACATGCCTAACATAATGTTGTTGTATATATGCATTTTTTAGTGTACTTATTTTTATTTTGTAAATATACATTTTTTTACAAATCAAGCCAATAACTTATGTAATAAGGAGTGGCTTTAAGCCCAAATAGGAGTGAAGTGATATGTTTAGATATTGTTTATTAAAACCTCACCTCTGCAACCTCTTCATATTGTCCGTTATCTTCTCTTTCAATTCTAATCATAGCATGTTATCCTTAATTTCTCCATAAATTAACTATAAAGCTCGCTCTAATTTTGAAAAGCTATAAAAAAAGGTTACATTTAGGACTACACCAAAAAGCGAGATTTACATGAGTACATCAAGAAAACATATTTTTCCTGAAATTTTATCTAAAGAAATTAATAAAGCATTTTCTTATTATCCTGAATTAAAAAAAACACCTATAGAAATTAAGTTTAAAGAAGATATAAAAAAATCTACCATGCAGGCACAACCTGATTTTGGCAGCTTACTTAAAAGTAAAAAACATCGGAAATATTATATTTACATTAGTAAAACATTTAAAATTTCTGATAGAAAGTTTAAAACTAAAGATTTACCCTCAGATGTGTTAATTGGTTGGTTTGGTCATGAATTAGGCCATATTATAGACTATCAACACAGGAGTAGTTTAAATTTAGTTTGGTTTGGAATACGTTATTTATTATTAGAAAACCATATTGTAGAAGCAGAACGTATGGCAGACACGTATGCTGTTAAGAGGGGAATGGGAGAGTATATTTTAGAAACAAAAAACTTTATTCTTAATCATGCAGATATAGATGATAAATACAAATTACGAATGAAAAAATTCTATTTATCTCCTGAGGAAATTATGAATATTGTAGCAGAAAACGACAGCGATAGCTAAGTTAATTGTTCTTCACAAATGTTTCCCACTCCTCAAATTTATCTTCACCCATAACACGCTCCATTTTTACCTGCCCGCCTTTTTTCTTATTCGCATTACTCCACTCATGAAAAACTTTTGGAGAAACAACATTAACTTTTACGCCTGCCAATGCTTTAGATCGTGCAACACTATAGTTTTTGTTCGCCTCAGATAAATAAGCATCTATCAATTCCGCTATTTTATCATTATCAGTATCCATCTGGTCTGAACCTAAGTACCAAGAATGATAAAAATCTTCACCAAATCTTTTTGCACAGATAGTATATTCCGTTATGCTCACATCTAATTTTTCTTCTACATGCTTTATAGCACTATCTAGCTTATTTACCGAAAGTTGAGAACCTACTGTATTAAGAAAAAACTTAGTCCTTCCTGTTATAATAATTTCAGCTCTTTCAATATTTGTAAAAGCAATGGTATCTCCAATTAAATAACGCCATGCACCACTTACTGTTGATATAATCAATATATAATCTTGGTTTAACTCAACATCTGCTATCGTTAAACTTGGAGCATCGCTCACAATGGATCCATCTTGATTGATATATTCCGGTTTAAAGGGAACAAACTCAAAATAAATGCCGCTGTCTGTTATTAATTTCATTGCTTTAGTATCCGGACGCTCCTGAAATGCTAAAAAACCCTCAGATGCTAAATAGGTATCTAGCACCATAATAGGTTTCCCTAAAAGCTTATTAAAGCTCTTTTCGTAAGGACCAAAAGCAACACCTCCTGAAGTGAAAACCCGTAAATTTGGCCATATATCATGAATGGAATTTAAGTTATGGTATTTTATAACCGCTTCTAACATTAGCTCTATCCAAGAAGGGATTCCACTTAAAGCACCTATATCCCAATCTTTTGCTTTTTCGGCTATTTTCTTTACACGGTTATCCCAATTATCAATTTTTGCAATTTCTTTTCCGGGTTTGTAGTAGCCACTAAACCACCCGGGAATATTACTAGCACTAATACCACTTATTTCACCTTCAAGATGCTCATCTTTTTCAATTAAATCTGTAGAACTACCCAACATCAAAATCTCTTTCTCAAAAAAATCAGCCGGTAAATCAAAGTTTTTTAAAGCAAATACCTGATTAATTCCTGCTTGTCGTATAGCATCAACCATAGCATCTGTAACAGGAATTCGTTTGCTTTCCTTACCGGTAGTGCCGGAGCTTAAAGCAAAATAATCAGGAACTCCCGGCCAGGTAATATCTTTTTGTCCATCAATAACCTTGTTCCACCATTTGTCTTTCATGGTTTCGTAATCGTGATAGGGTATAGTTTGTGCAAATTTTTCAAGAGGTTTTTCATTATTTAAGATTTCTTGAAAATTATAATGTTTGCCAAAAGCGGTATCTTTTGCCTCATTTAGTAAATTATTCAAAGCATCTTTTTGCTCCTCAACAGGGTTTGATTCCGTGGTAATAGTACCCTTTAAATCAATAAATGCTTTTATAATATTGCCAATTATCGCCATTTTGTCTTTTGTTTCTTTTTTATCCGTAAACTCCAAAGTACTTTCTTTTGAAAGTGAATAGCTATAAAGTTACAAAATTATTTTTTGGCAAGGTATAAGGGGTGGGGATGATAAGTGGTTTAGCTATGTAGCGACTTATGATAATAAACCTTAAACACATTGTGAAAAAATTGAATTAATTGAGCGTTAGCTACTTAAAATTATATTTTTTTTTCATTATTGTTGATTTATTTAAAAAATATAGTAATTTTATTCTCTATTTTTTAGGAATAAATAATAGATTTGTACGCATAAAATAAGTTTAACTAAAAATTAAAACATGATGGAAGAGAATGAAAACAATGAAAACAGAAGAGATGAAGTATTTTCTAAAGTAGTAAGAGCTGGGAAAAGAACTTATTTTTTCGATGTAAAAGCAACTAAATCTGACGATTATTATTTGACGATTACAGAGAGTAAAAGAAAGTTTAATGGTGACAACCAAAAGTTTAGCTACGAGAAACACAAATTGTTTTTATATAAAGAAGATTTAGAAAAATTTTCTGAAGGACTAAAAGAAGCCGTAGAGAAAATTAAAGAACTTAAATTAGAACAAGGAGAAGAAGTAGTTGAAAAAGTTGCCAGCAGCTTTACTGATATCGATTTTGACGATTTAGGTACCAATCATACAGAAACAGAATAACAAAATAGTTGACTTTTAATTGATAAACCGAATAGTCTTGCTGTTCGGTTTTTTTGTTTATCTAAACTTTATAATGGTATTAATTCAAAGGAATATTAAACTCGTAGGTTAAGCCTTTATTGGCTTCGTTTTTTATGTGGTAGGTACTGTCCATTTGTAAAGCAAACACTTCTATCAGTTCCATTCCAAAACCTTTTTTTAGGGCAGCTTCATCAAAACCAATACCATCATCTTTGTAGGTAAACATTAAATCGTTGGCTTGTTTATTAAACGAAAGTAATATACTTCCATCTGTTTTAATGCCGTGTTTTAAAGAGTTGGATATTAATTCATTAATAATCAATCCTAAAGGAACAATGTTTTTTACATTTAATTCAGAAAAATTAGTATTAATATCTAAGGTTACATGCTGAGTAGTGGAATGTAAAGAAGCTAAGTCGGTAGCTAACTCTTTAATATAGGTTTCTAAATCAATTTTAGCTAAATTTTCTGTTTGATACATGCGCTGATGAACCAAAGCCATCGCTTGAATTCTGTGTTGAGCATCATCAAAAATAGCTTTCACTTCATCGCTCGAAATTTTATCGGATTGCAATCTAAGCATAGAACTCACCACTTGTAAGTTGTTTTTTACCCTGTGGTGAATCTCTTTTAGCATAATGATTTTTTCATGGTGTTGCTCATTAACCAATTTGTTTTGAGCTTCAAGATGTTCGTTGCTTGTTTTAAGCTCTTCCGCAATTTGTCGGTTAGTTTTTATAAAAGTATTTAGTAAGTAAAAAATGATGAAAACAGCTATAGTAGCTTCTAACCCTAAGCTGTAGAAAATTACTTTAGGAAAGGTGGCTGCATCAAGGATATTAACATGAAGAAAAAATGCAGCAAAAATAGCGTAAGCGGCTAGGCTTATTGCTGCAACAATAATACCTCCTTTTTTACCTAAATTAAAAGTTGCAAAAAAGATTAAAATTACTACCCAAAAAGCACCTCCAAAATGAATGGTATTAGTATTAAAATACATGTTGCCAAACAAAATGGTAAAAATAAGAGTGGTAAAAATAATGGATGATATTCTTATGCTTTTAGTATATTTTAATACAAAAAGATGTGTGATGCAATGAAAAGCTGATACACCTGAAGGTATCATTACGGGGTAAGCTTCAATAAAAAAAGCGATTAAAAACACAGAAAAGAAGCAAATGAATCCAAAAAATGAAAAACAGTAGTTGGTTTCAATTTTTGCTTTTTCATAGGGATTTACTTCATTATTAAGAAGTTCGCCTATAAAAAAATATTTTAATTTATCCATCAATGCTAGTCTATCAAAGGTTGCTAATATAATACTATAAATTAAAAATCAAAATACTTAACTATTTTCTTTTTAAAAGCAAGATTGGGAGTAACAGTAAATCGGTTATTACAGCAAAAATTAAGATGAGTGTAATATAAACACCAATTAAATAAGTGCTTTTAAAATCGGACAACATTAGCGAAAGAAATCCGCTGCATAAAATTACAGAAGTAAGCACAATGGCTTTTCCGGTAGAAAGAAAGGTTCGTTTTATGGCATATAAATTAGTTAAACCAATCCCTCGCTGAAGTTTGTATTTACTCAAAAAATGAATGGTGTCATCAACAGCAATTCCAAAAGCTATGGTAAAAATAATAGAAGTGGACATGTTGATAGATGTGCCCGTAAATCCCATAATTCCTGCTATAATAATAAGCGGAATAGCATTAGGAATTAATGAAATAAGCGCCATTTTAAACGATTTGAATAAAATTCCCATGAGCGATGCAATTAATAAAAAAGCAATGGATAACCCAATTATCATGTTAGAAGCCATTATGCTATTGTTTTTATCTACCAGCAAAGCTGTACCGGTCATATTATAATCAAAATATTGTGGGTTAATATTTTGATTAAAAAAAGTGTCAAAATCATCATTTAATATACGTGATTGATAACTGCCCACATCATGCATTTTTCCTGTAAACCGAATGGTCTTTTTATCAGGAGAAACAAGGTTGCTAAGGTGTTTTTTTATGGATGGATTTTTTAGCCATTTAGTAATTTTCTGATAGTCTTTTTTGGTTTCAGGAATTTTGTAAGCGTTGCTATTCCCTGTGTTTTGGGCCTTATTAATCATTTTTACAACCGCCACAGGAGAGAGTAAAAAGTTGACACCATAATCATCGTAAAGGTATTTTTCAACCTTATCAAGTTCTTTAATCACTTCATAATCGAAAACCTGATGTGTGTCTTTTAGCAGGATAGCCATTTCGAAAGGACGAACTCCTGAGTAGGTATTTTCAAAAAACCTAAAATCTTGTTGGAGTGGATGGCTTTCATGTAAATCTTCTAACAAATGAAAATCTACTTTTAGTTGAAAAATGCCTATTACGGAAGTTGCTAAGATAAGGGTATAAATTACTACAATTCTTTTAGGATGTCTTAGTGTAATCAATAAAGTTTTAGATAAAAATCGGTTCCAAAACATTTCTTTTTTCCTGTGCTTAATAATAGCCGGAGGTCTTGATAGTGTTAGAATGGCAGGTAATAAGGTAATGGCTATTAAAAAGGCGAAAATAACCCCAATACCGGAGTAAATCCCAAATTCTTTAACAGGCACAACACTCACAACAATTAAGGTGAAAAAGCCCACGGCAGTAGTAATGGAAGTTAGTAAAGTGGCTAACCCAACTTCTTTAAAGGTAATTCTTACAGCTTCTTTTTTAGATTTGTTTTTTCGCAATTCCTCAATAAACCTGTTGAGTATATGAACAGCATCTGACATACCAACAACAAACAAAATGGTGGGTAGCAACATGGTCATTAAATCCAGTTTTTTGCCTAATAAAAACATAAAAGCTAAGGTCCAGATAATAGCAATAAAAACAGTAATAATAGGAATGACCGTTCCGAAAAACGAACGAAAACTAATGATCAGGAAAATAATAACCAGCAATACAGAAGCCAACAAAAAAAGCTTTACTTCTTTATTCATAATGGTTAAATAAGCTTTCTGGCCTCTTATTTTTCCTGCATAGTGAATTATCTCAAAATCATACTCTTGTATTAATTCTTCTAAAGCAAAAATTAAAGCGTCAGATTCTTTTTTATTAATGATATCAACATTGTTTACTACAATAGAAATAGACTTAAAATCGGGAGCAAAAAGCGTATTGATGTACTCTTTAGACTTAGCAATTCTAATGGAATCGTTTTTATATTTTTCCGGTTCTCCAACATGCAGCAACGGGATTTCCATAAAACCAAAAGCACTAAAAACAGGTTGTTTAATGTTGGTAGGAGAAATAACACTAACCACGTGAGGCAGTTTTTCTAAATCTGCAGTAAACCGATCTGCTTTTTCTAAAAAGTTATCGGAAAAAATACCTTCCTTATTACCAATGGCAATAAGCATGTAGTCATTATCATTTTTAAAGGTTGCTCTGTATTTTAGAAAATAATCGAGGTCGGTATCTTCTTTAGGAAAAAAGCTTTCAAAATCATAATCGAACTTTAATCCTGATGCTAAGTAAGTTGCAAATCCGGTGATAACCGTTATAATGATAATGATGCTTACAGCAATTCTTCTCGACAAAATAAATATTTTTTTTAGTAGGAGCGGCTAAATTACTCAATTGATTTTAAAGTAACGATTAGCCCCCTAAATCCCCCGAAAGGGGACTTTTCCACCGCACAAAAGCTGATTATAATTCATTGATATTTTTCTTTCAATTTATTAAACATATATTTCATATCGTCATCTTTACTAATTTCAACTTCATTTTTTATTTTAATTAACGAAAAAACACCTTCTAATAATTCATCATTATTATAAATCTTTATATCAATTTTATTATCACTAATAGTTACTATTTTAAATTCTTTATTCCACTTAGAACGGTCATCACCCCAGCCTTCCCTATCAATTAAAACAATATTATCTTTTATGAAATAAGGATATGATTCAGGAGCACTACCAGTAATTTGCGTTTGATATAGTTCACCATTAAATCGCATGAAAAAATTTGATTTGACAAAAAACTCATTAGTATCTAAGCCTTGCCATTCTCCAATAATTTTTTTTTCTTTGTTGGAACAACCAACAAAGAGGAATAAAACTAATACATGCGATATGATAATTATTTTTTTCATTCTAACATAATTTGATTACAATCTTCTTTTGAAGTTTTATATACGAGAGAACTAGTTGAAACTGCCCATTTATCATCATAGAAATAAATCCAGTGTTCCGAATCATCTATTAAATTCTTAATAGTCTTATTATCATAAGCAATAAGTTTAGGTAAAAGTTTTAATAGCTTATCCTTATCCATACAATAAATAAGAGATGCATAGTTATAACGTTTGTCACGATGAAAATCTAGAGGAAACGTAACGTATAATTTTTTCATAAACCTAAAATCTGAACAGTTTTCATATGGCATATTATCTCGAACTCGCTTTTCGAGGTGCTCATCGTATTCAAACATTTCATCTTCTATTACAAAACTTGTATCATCATTGTATTTTAACGAAATAAACGAAAAATAAGAAGTAGATCTAGATGTGCTAATTTGGCAAACAATACAAGGGCTAGGATTTAAGCTATCCGCAATTTCTATAAGTTTATTAAAATTGCTAAAATCTTCATTTTTAATTTTAAGTCCTTCAGATATTAAATCTTCGGTAGAATATGTGTCACAAGAAACGAACACTTGTAACATCATAATAACAAATAAACATTTAATTATTTTCAGCATTGTATTTAGTTTTACTCTAACAAATATACATTTTTTTATAGGTTATTATGTTTACCCTTGATAACACAATTATCTTCTATTATTTGTGCTTTTATTCTATTATATTCAATTGATTTGAGAGCTATTGATTTTAAAACTTAATTAGCTTATCTTTACGCACTTCAATTTCTAAAACTTTGAAAACATGATAAATCAGGTTAAAACAATTAGTGATTTTTATTATTATCAATTACAACACACACCAAGAACAGATGCTTTTACACAAAAAGAGAACGGTAAATGGCAACCACTTTCTATAGAGGCATTTGTAGAAAAAAGTAAATATTTTAGTCTAGGTTTGTTACAATTAGGAATTAACAAAGGCGACAGAATTGCCATTATTTCTAATAACAGAACAGAGTGGCATTTAACTGATTTAGCAGCTCAACAAATAGGAGTAGTAAACGTGCCTATTTATCCAAACATTACAGAAGAAGATTATGTTTATATATTGAATGATTGTGGAGCGAAAGCTGTTTTTGTATCTAACGAAGAATTAGTTACCTCAATTGAAAATATAAGAAGTAATGTGCCTGAATTAAAGCATGTTTATACTTATGATGAAATTGCAGGCAAAAACAATTACAAAGAAGTTTTAGCATTGGGAAAAGACGGAGATGAGTCTTCTATAAAAGCATTAAAAGATGCTATTAAACAAGAAGAGTTAGCAACATTAATTTATACTTCAGGAACAACCGGAAAACCAAAAGGAGTAATGCTTTCACATCAAAATTTGGTAGCGAATGTATTGGCTTCCGAAGAAAGATTGCCCATAGGGAAAGATTATAGAGTATTGAGCTTTCTTCCGCTTTGTCATGTTTTTGAGCGAATGATAGATTACTTGTTTATTTACAAAGGGATTTCAATCTATTATGCAGAATCGTTAGAAACCATAGCCGATAATTTAAAAGAAGTAAAACCACATTTGTTTGCCACAGTTCCTCGTTTGTTAGAAAAAGTGTATGATAAAATTGTAGCTAAAGGTTCTGATTTATCGGGCATTAAAAAAGCCTTGTTTTTCTGGGCATTAGAGCTAGGATTGGAGTTTGATCCTATGGAAGATAAAGGTTGGTGGTATAATTTCCGATTGAAAATTGCTAATAAAATCATTTTTAGCAAGTGGAGAGAGGCGTTGGGAGGAAATGTGGTTGCCATTGTTTCGGGTGGAGCAGCTCTACAAGCTCGTTTAGCTAGGGTGTTTACAGCAGCTCAAATTCCTATTTTAGAGGGATATGGACTTACAGAGACTTCTCCTGTTATAGCGGTAAATTCTTTATTAAAAGAAGGAACTAAAATAGGAACGGTAGGAAAACCCTTAGACAATTTAGATGTTAAAATTGCCGAAGATGGTGAAATTATAGTAAAAGGACCAAGTATTATGATGGGCTACTATAATTTACCTGATGTAAGCAAGG
This sequence comes from Vicingaceae bacterium, assembly GCA_036567945.1. Taxonomy (GTDB): domain Bacteria; phylum Bacteroidota; class Bacteroidia; order Flavobacteriales_E; family Vicingaceae; genus BRH-c54. The sequence goes on along the minus strand of DATCTM010000034.1, from coordinate 31,674 downwards.
AAGTTTTTGATAGTGAAGGTTATTTCCATACAGGAGATATTGGAGTGTTGGAGGACGGTAAGTATTTAAAAATTACCGATAGAAAAAAAGAAATATTTAAAACTTCCGGAGGAAAATATATTGCTCCTCAGGTAATGGAAAACAAGTTTAAAGAATCGAGATTTATAGAGCAAATTATTGTAATTGGAGAAGGAGAGAAGTTTGCTTCAGCTCTTATTCAACCTGATTTTGATTTTCTTAAGGAATGGTGCGACAGAAAAAATGTAAAAGCAACAACCAATGAAGAAATGATTACCAACGAGCAAGTTATTAAACGTTTTGAAAGAGAAGTGGAGGAGCTAAATGAAAACTTCTCTAACTACGAAAAAATTAAACGATTTGAATTACTTAGCGAACCACTTTCTATTGATGCAGGCGAATTAACACCAACATTAAAATTGAAGCGTAAAAATATTTTAAGTAAATACAATCACTTGTATCAGAAAATTTACGTTTAACATGGACAACAGTGACATTATAACCCAAAAAAAAGCATTACGACAAGAAATGTTGGATAGAAGGGCTAAAACGAATGGAGAGTTAAAAAACAGGTATGACCAATGGATTTGTAAGCAGCTGGAAAACATTATTTTGGAAAAGGGTTATCAAAAAGTTCATGCTTATTTACCCATGGGAAAAGAAATTGATATTTCTCCTTTACTACAATCGCTTTTAGAAAAAAAGGTTACGGTGGTTGTTCCCAAAACGCTTCCCAAAAGAAAATTGGAGAACTTAGTCTTAACGGACTTAAACAAAGTAGAGAAAGGTGTTTTCGGAACTACTCATCCTGCTGATAGTAAGATTTACAATGATGCTTTTGACCTGATTATTGTACCCGGTTTAGCTTTCGATAAAAACAATTACCGATTAGGTTATGGAGGTGGTTATTACGATAATTTCATTGTTAACCATCAAGAAGCAAAGAAGATAGGCATTTTTTATCCTTTTCAGAAAGTAGAAAAAGTACCAACAGAAGCACATGATGTGCAGTTGGATGAAATATTAATAAATGATGGGATTTTATAGAAAAAAAGTGGGCAAGCTACTTACATCGCACCGCTCAACCACCTATCCTTGCTCTGTTCCCAGCCTGGGGAAGTTCAGCAGGAGCTGGTCGTATAAGACTTGCCCACTGCAAAAGTAGAACTTTGGAGCATATTTGGAGATTTTTAGACAAAAACCTCTTTCTATTAGTTACTATGTTGGGTTATAAATTAGAGAACCAAAAAACAGACTATTAGTAATAAGATCCAAGGTATTATGTCTATCCGCATTATAATTTTTGATTGTTACTAACTTCATTTAGAAGAGAGAATCCAAGTCAGTTATTTTTTTGACTCTAAATATAACCACACTATTGCAACAAGAGCAATTACAGTAGCATTAGCATAAATAAAGAGTTTTAACTGAGGTATCACATAAAATAGGATAAAAGAACCAACTATTATAACCCCAATAACTACCCAAAATTGCTCCTTTATTTTGTTTAGTTTCTTATTTGTGGGTTCTAAAGTTGGGGATTCTACAACAGTGTTTTGTGGTTTTTCTTTAGCAAGTTCTAATTTGAAGATTGTTTTAAAGTTGTTTTCCAATTCTTTAACTTTTTCTTCTGGGTAGCCATTTAAAATTGCATAAGCTACTTTCTGTGCCATTGTCATTTTTAATGATGGGTCTTTGATTTTTTGGAGTTGGGACTCAAGTTCTAATCCCTTTTTACTTTCTGTAAATACAGTATTTTTCTTAGGTATTTCAATCTTAACTAAGTCTTTATTTTTAGTAGAATCTACATCCTGACTTACTTGAGATGATTTAGAAGCTGGAGCTCCTAAAATTATACGTGCCATTTCAGTAGCTAATGCAGCCTTTAAAGCAGGGTCATTAACCTTTTCTAGTTTGGATTGTAACTCATCTATTTTATCATTAGGTACAAAGATTGCGTTGTTAGGTGATACCTGCAACTCAATGTTCTTACCATTATGAACAGTTGTGAAATAAATCATCTTGCCTTTGTGAGTTTCATCAAACTCTTCAACATGACAAGGTTGACCTTGAGCTTCTAAAGCTGCTTTATACTTAGCAAGCTCTTGTTCGGTACCACTAACTGCATACTTAAATACAGTGATTCTTTGTCCAGTTGATTGGGAAAGTTTTTTGTACTTTCCATAATATATACCTTTCAGCATATTTTATTAATTATCATTACAAAGATGAGATTTTTGAATAATATCAATTTTACTACATGGAGAATATATCCCAGAACAATATTGATACGGGACACCAGTTGTTTGAACAATATTACCATTTTGATATATGGTAACCATAATATCATTAATTACATTCCCTCCTTGTGCATATGTTTGCAAACCACTTGGACCTAGTTCAACTTGAGTTAAAAGTTGATATAATCCAGTTGGATATCCTGCATGTTGCATAGTAAATGTTTTACTCCAAGTAGATGTAATTGTAGTATCTATCATTTGTGTTCCAAACTCATCATTATATCTGATTTGAAACGTGCCTGCTGCTACAGGAGTCCCTAGACTAACTTCATATTTCCAAGTACTAGTTGCACATACTGTTGATGCTTTAGGTGTGGTAGATTTTGTTTCTGGTTTAGGAGTTTCATCATCTGAAGAGCATCCACTAAGAATTATCAATCCAATTAACAAAGTTGTATAAAGTATCTTTTTCATATTAGTTGTTGATTAACGTATTAAGTATTGCAAATATATACAAATATACTAACTTATAATATATTATAAGCTGTTTTTAATCCTTTACTATGACCTTTGATTTGTGAGTAATAGTACAAAATATCAAAAGCAGCTTGAAACCTTAAGTACTAACATTAGACAAGTTAGGGAGAGAAAAGGTATGACTAAAAGAGAACTTGCTGAAAGGTGTGGTATGGAAGAATCTAACTACTGGCGTTTTGAAAACCCAAATGATAAACTAAATCCAACCTTAAAAATACTAGTGCAAATATGTGAAGTTTTAGAGGTTGATTTAAAAGAACTGCTTTAAATTTTCTACTGTAAACTTGCCCAATCTTCATCATCAATAATTAACCAATCTACTTTCCATCTCTTACCAATTAAACTTTGCACTACCACAAAATCATTAGAACAATGCTGTAATTCATCAAAATGTAGCCCATTTGCAATAAGTCTTTCACAGAATTCATCTAATGATCTAGTATTCATAAAGCCAACTCTTGTTAAATACTCATCATCAACATAAGAAGCATTAGGTACATCAGCTTTGTACTGAACTAATCCACCTTTATACTTTTGTTGTATGACCTGCTTTGGAACTACAACACTAAAAAATTCTATTGGTACTGCCATAATTTATGATGTAAAATTAGAAAAAAAAGAGGTTTACAGTACCTCTTTAACTGGCTTTCGTTTCAGATGCTTTTAAACTATGGCAGCTTCTCAAAAAAATGCTAACAAATACACACACCATTATAACTAGTCAATAAAAATAATGGGCTATAAAAAGAGAACCAATTTAAGAACTATCAAAAAGAATTATGGGTAATATATAAGAGAACCAATTTTACACTTTTAAACTTAATTAGTGTAAACCTATAGTTATAGCTATATAAGTTTATTAGTAAGGAATGTGATAGCTAACTTCTAAAGTTAAAGATTAGCTTGATTAATACTTCCTAACCACTCTTTCGCACACAATCTTTTTTACTATACCTATTATATTATCACTTTCATAAAAAGAAACTATAGGGGGTGGGAAGATTTTCTGAAAGATATGGGGGGATAAAATAGGGTAGTCTTTACACACTCTAAAATATTTTTTAAAAAGAAGCAACCTTTTTTAATCAGCTGCGTATTTAATACATCAACTCTGGTTTTACCAACTCAAATTTCAATCTAATATATCTTATCAAGATTTCACTTAATGACCAACTCATTTTAGTAATAACTTTAATTATCAAACTTTACAGGGATAATTAGAATATTTACAGACCAGACCCAACTCAATAATTAACCCTATATATATATCCTAGATCCAATATATGAGACCTATTCAATAATTGATTCTTTAAGTTTAGTGCTATTTTTAAGATACTATTTAGAGAATTACACTCAAAGTGAATATATAGTAGAAATTTAACAACCAACTCAACAAAATCAACTGTTTTAGCAATTCTTCAGGGTATTCAGAGTCCCCTTGAAGTGCTTTGATTATTAAAAAAAAACAAAAAACATGAATCAAAGGTATTCAGTTGTAAGGTATGTAGATAAAATGAAAAAATCAGGTAATGTAAAAATACCTACATACAAAAGTAAAAGAGTGGTAACCTCAAAAACAGTAAGGTATCATAACTGTCAGCACAAACTAGCACCATTAAATAAGTGTGCAGGTATGTTGCTTTTGTTCATTTGTGAAAACATGGATGAAGACAACAATATTGACCACACAAGTGGATTAAGAAGAAAGTTCAGATATCACTTGAATAAAAATTGTAGTGTAACTTATTCTGATGATACCGTTAAAAAAGCATTTTATCAACTAGTAGAACAAGACTTAATTATAAGTTTTGGTTTAAAAACAGAGTATGTGGTTAATCCCCTCTATCATTTTAATGACACAGAAAAAAAGAGAATTAGTTTAATACAAAAACTTATTTATTGGGCTAAAACTAATCCCGCACCAAAAAAATCTAATATTCTTAGAGCTTTTGGTGTGTAAGTAAAAAAAGGAGGGGATAATGCCCCTCCTGTTACTTCCATAAGTTAATATTAATACTTTTTTCTTCTTTAATAGTACAACGTAGATACTTCTCAAAGTTCTTTAAAGTAGTATGTCCAGTTAACTCCATTATTATTTTACTGGGAGCTCCTCTAATATGTAGGTTAGTAGCAAAGCTTCTTCTCATGGTATGACTTTTTACAAGTTCCCACTTCTCATGAGTGTTTTCTATTCTTTTACCACCAATATACTTTACTATTTTAACTTTTTCATTTAGCTTGGCTTTTTTGCACACCTGCTTAATGTTCTTGTTAAAATAAGATTGGTCTCCAAGTTTAGGTAATCCAAGCTTTACATATTCTGAAACTATGGGATGTAAAGGCACATTTACCAGTTTTCCTGTTTTCTGCTGCCTGTATCGTAACACACCAGTAGAAAAGGAAGTAGTATCAATTAGTTTCAAATCTGAATACCTTAAACCACAAAAAGCACCTATAATAAATGCTTTTCTGCAATTATCCAAAGTTGGATTAAGTTCCAATGAATAAAGAGTTTTCAGATCATCCTCTGTTAGATAAACTTCATCCGTTTCATTTTCAACAACCTTAAAACTGGGATCTTTAAATCCAACATAAGTTGTTACCCCTCTCTTAACAGCATCATGAAGCAAAGTTTTTAGATTTTGGATAATAGAGCCAAAGTAATTGTCAGAGTATCCTTTTTCTACAAAGTATTTGTAAAAGTTGTAGTAGAAGTCAATATCTATCTGCTTAAAATCAAGTTTTACTTTAGCGTATTTCTGATAGTCTATTAACTTATTTTTTACTTTTTGCAAGTTGGATGCTTTAGCTTTTTTATTGATGGCTAATCTTTCAGCTATTGAAGTATCTAAGAACTCAAATAAGCTTATTCTAGAAGATTTATTAGAATTAATGATGTCTCTTATAGTAGAAACATCAATATCTTCTCCTAGAGCTTGCCTTTTAAGAACAAGTTGCTCCACTTTAGCAAGTAATTGATTAATGGTAGCTTTTGCTTCTGCATAAGAATCAAAGCTCTTTTTAAGTTTGTTGTTTTTAGAATCCCAAAACCTATCATCTACACGAATACCTGTAGGAAGAAAGGTTTTCTTGCCATCTAGGTAATACTGGACATAGATTTTCTGATTCTTCTTAATTGTTTTAAGAGAATACATGGTGAAAATTTTTGTGGCAACCTAGCTGCCTGATTAATAAAATAGGGATGTTTAAGCACAAAAAAGTGGTGCATATTTGGTGCAAAATGCTTTTAAAGAGACTTAAAAAGTGATTTTTTTATGTGTTGAGCTAAAAAACACAAAATATAAAGATTCACACCTCTAATGGCTGAAAGTACTGTAAATAAAAAGTTTTTAAGGCATAAAAAATGGGCAAGCTACTTACATCGCACCGCTCAACCACTTATCCTTGCTCTGTTCCCAGCCTGGGGAAGTTCAGCAGGAGCTGGTCGTATAAGACTTGCCCACCGCAAAAGTAGAAATATCTTTTAAAACATACCGATTAATTCAAGAAAAAAATTAATTAGTTTTGAAGTTTATGAAATAGCCATGAACGAAGCATTAAATATATCAGTTGTAATTCCTCTTTATAATGAGGAAGAATCCTTACCAGAATTAGCTGAGTGGATACACAATGTATTGTCTCATCACCATTATTCTTATGAAATTATTTTTGTTGATGATGGTAGCAGGGATAATTCTTGGAAGGTTATTGAAGAGTTGAAAGCTAAAAATAGTAGGATTAAAGCCATTAAATTCAGAAGAAATTATGGTAAATCTGCCGGATTAAATGTTGGCTTTGCTGCTGCCCAAGGCGATGTGGTTTTTACGATGGATGCCGATTTGCAAGACAGTCCTGACGAATTACCTGATTTGTACAAAATGATAGTAGAAGAGGGTTATGATTTAGTTTCCGGATGGAAGAAAAAGCGTTACGACCCAATAACCAAAACTATTCCTACTAAATTATTTAATGCAGCAACCAGACGTATGTCAGGCATTAAAAACCTTCACGATTTTAATTGCGGACTAAAAGCATATAAAAAAGAAGTAATAAAAAATATAGAGGTGTATGGCGAAATGCATCGTTATATTCCTGTTATAGCCAAATGGGCAGGATTTGAAAAAATTACTGAAAAAGTAGTACAACACAGAGAAAGAAAATATGGAACTACAAAATTTGGTATCGAACGTTTTATCAATGGCTTTTTAGATTTATTGTCCATTACTTTTATGGCTAAGTTCAGTAAAAGACCCATGCACTTATTTGGCACATTAGGAACTTTTATGTTTTTAATCGGATTTTTAATTTCACTTTGGTTAGGAGTAAATAAACTTTTTATTGATACCAGTGCAAGATTGCTGGCAGATAGAGCTGAGTTTTATTTAGCACTTACATCTATGATTTTAGGTTCTTTATTGTTTATTTCAGGGTTTTTAGGAGAATTAATTTCCAGGTCTTCTGTACACAGAAATAAATACCAAATAGAAAAAGAAATTTAATCGTCTATGAATATTGTTATTATAGGCCCTGCACACCCATTTAGAGGTGGTATTGCTTTGTTTTCTGAAAGATTGGCTCAACAATTCCAATCAGAAGGTCACGAAGTTGAAATCATCACCTTTACCACTCAATATCCTAATATACTCTTCCCCGGTAAAACACAATTTTCAGATGCAATAGCTCCTAATAATTTAAAAATAAGTAGAAAAATTAATTCTACTGCTCCGCTAAATTGGCTAAAAGTGGGTAAGCAACTCCGAAAAGCTCAACCGGATGTAGTTATTTTTAACTATTGGATGCCATTTTTTGCTCCTTGCTTTGGTACAATAGCCAGACAGATTAAGAAAAACCGACACACTAAGTTATTAGCCATTACCCATAATGTTATTCCACACGAAAAAAGAATAGGAGATAGTGCATTAACGAAATACTTCGCTACCAAAATAGATGGTTTTGTGGTAATGTCTCAACAAGTAATGGATGATTTAAAAACTTTTGCTCCTAAAACACCTACCCAACTTTCTCCACATCCGTTGTACGATAATTTTGGAGCAATAAAAGATAAAATAACAGCCCAAAATGAATTGGGATTATCAACCGATTATCATTACTTATTATTTTTTGGGTTAATAAGACAATACAAAGGGTTAGATACACTAATCAATGCTTTTGCGGATGAACGTATTGATAAAACTAAGGTGAAATTAGTTGTTGCAGGTGAATTTTATGATGATAAATTACCTTATGAAACATTAATTCAACAACATCAATTACAAGATAGTGTAATATTGGTAGATAAGTTTATTCCCGATAATGAAGTAGGGAACTACTTTTGTGCAGCCGATATGATTGTACAACCTTATAAAACAGCTACACAAAGTGGAGTAACACAAATTGCATATCATTTTAATAAGCCCATGTTGGTTACTGATGTTGGTGGGTTAAAAGAAATGATTCCCAATAATGTGGTAGGCTATGTTGTTGAACCTAATGCAGCAAGTGTTGCTAATGCTATTGTAGATTTTTATACCAACAATAAAGAAGTGGAATTTGTAAAAGGAGTAGAGATTGAAAAACAAAAATATGCTTGGAGCAATATGACGAAAACTTTGTTATCCTTACTTGATGCGTAGTTTTCTACCTACTATTAACAATTTGTTTCTTTTAATACCATTCATTTCGCAAAGTTCGTTTACAGACAATCCGTATCTGTCAGCAATTTTATACATGTAATCGCCTCTTTCAATGGTATGATATTCCACTCCGGTAGGTAGCGCTACATAATCATACTTTTGTTTAATTAATTCAGCAGAACTGCTTATAATGTTGTTTTGTTTAAAATCTATTAAGGCTTTAGGATTAATGGCTTTTCCCTTATACCGCACTTCAAAATGTAAATGACTTCCTGAGGATCTTCCAGAACTACCACCTAATCCAACTACTTGTCCTGCTTGAACAATATCTCCGGCTTTAACTTTAAATCTGTGCAGGTGAGCGTATAAAGTTTCTAAACCATTATAATGTCTTATGATTACTACTCTTCCATAACCGGGATGATAAAGAGCAACTCGCACCATTCCATCAAAAGTAGCATAAACAGGATCCCAAACTTCTAAATCTAAATCTATTCCACTGTGAGCTCTGCCATCTCTCCAACCAAAGTTAGAAGTAACTACAGGATCAATTAAAGGAGGGTGATAATTACAAAAGTTGCTAGAATCTGTAAGCGTTATAAGTGTTGTAGTATCATTTTTACAAATAGCTTCATCATAAGGAAAAATGTTTTTAGTATCCCATTTTTGGTAAACAGAGTTGGCAGGTAGGGGAGAATCGTCATAAAAATAAGTGAGTGAATTGTAGTAATCATGTTCTAACAACCTGCTTTCTGCATATTCGTTCAATTCTTTTAGAATTTCATTAGGAATTTGATCTAATTCCAGCAAAGAATCTATTAGTTGAATAATTTGATTACCTGAAAGTTCAGAAATGGATGGGTAAATAGGACTAGTAGAAGAAACCACCAACGCAGAAACAGTATCTTTTTTAGTGCGTTCTTCTTTTTTATCTCCTTTTTCTGAAAAAGAAAAAGCATGTAAGTTAGCTGTTAACAACAACAAAAATACATGGAATAAAATTTTATGGAAATTTACCTTTTTCATTTAATGGGTGGCTAAGATACCAAAAAAATATAAAAGTCAACAATTACTATTTATAAAAGAGATGTTTATTAGCAGAGTAGCTTAGTTTTTTATTGCTCTTATCATTTCTCTTTTTCCGGGTGGTCCGGGTAGTGTTTCTAATTGAAAACCAACAGATTTAATAGTTCTTTTTACCACTCCTTTAGCGCAATAAGTTACTAAAATTCCTTTTGGTTTCAAAAAGTCATAAATTTTCAAAAAAATTTCAGTAGTCCATAATTCGGCTTGTTTTTCGGGAGCAAAAGCATCAAAATAAATAAGATCAAAAGTTGTAGTGATTTGTAAATTTGCCAAATCTTCTTCAATTTTTAATAGATTAAAATTTTCAGAAATAGGAGTGTTAGTATTCCATTTGCAACTATGTAGGCTATTAAATAAAGCAGTTTGAGTTGCTTTGATTTTTAATTGAGTAGGATAGTTTAGTTGTTGGACAAGCTCATTGGGAAGTGGGAATTTTTCTAGAGAAACATAATTAACCATTTGAGAGGAGCTTTCTGTTGCTAATAATGTTAGTAAGGCATTTAGTCCTGTTCCAAACCCTATTTCTAAAATACTTATAGTCTCTTTATTATTAAAATAATGTAAGCCATTTTTTATAAATACATGTTGAGATTCTTGTATAGCACCATGAATAGAGTGGTAGGTTTCATTCAGTTCTGGGACAAATAAAGTATGCGAGCCATCGGCTGTTTTTTTTAATTCCATTTAATAATCTTTAACTTAAACAATGATATAAATTATAGTTTCACGCTTAATAACATGTAATTTTGTGAGTGTAAATTTATGCTATGATAACACAAGAACATATCAACAAAAGTATCTCTTTTGAAGAATATTATCAACTATACGAAAAACAAGTGGCAACAGGCTCAACTTCAGGAGAAGACCAATCTGATGGTCTTGTTGAATATACCAAACTTAATTTTTCTCGATTGAAAAGAAGTTATAAAACAACAATTCCTTCTGAAAAAGTGTTAGAAACGGTTGATTGTTTAAATGAAGAAATGACTTGGCTAGTGTTAACAGAAACGTGGTGTGGTGATGCAGCTCAAAACATTCCTGTTTTAGCAAAAATTGCTGAAGCCAACCCGGCTATTTCTTTTCGTTTAATTTTTAGAGATGAACATCCTGAAGTAATGAACAATTTCCTTACTAATGGATCCAAATCAATTCCTAAATTAATTGCCTTAGATAAAAACCTTAATGTGTTAGGTACTTGGGGACCGAGACCTACTGTAATTCAAGATTGGTTTTTAGGTGAGAAAGCCAATGGAGCAAATATGGACAAACTAAAAATTGATTTACAACATAAATACAATGAAGATAAAGGTCAAGCCTTACAACAAGAAATGGTTGAGTTAATGAAAATATGGCTGAATAAAGAATGTTTTTCGGTTTAAAATCTTTTATAAATAGGTTATTAAAAGAACTAAAAACAATATTTTCAATAAATCAACGTAATAGTTTTCTATTTTTGCACTCATGCGTATAGAAAACCATACTTATTTTTTTGCAATAGCACTTATTTTTGTGTTATTGTCTTCCATGTTTTATTCTTGTAGAAAAGATGATTTTACTACTGATTCAGGCGCTAAATTAAGTTTCTCAACGGATACGCTTTTGTTTGACACGGTTTTTACAACCATGAGTTCTACCACTAAAAGAATAAAGGTGTACAATAGAAATTCTGATAATTTAATTATATCAGATATTCGTTTACAAAATGGTGCTAACTCTCAGTTTAGAATTAATGTGGATGGTCTTTCAGGAAATCAGCATAGTAATGTAGAAATTAGAGCAGGAGATAGTATTTATATCTTTTTAGAAGTAACCATAGATCCTAATAGTGTACTTTCTCCCTTTGTTGTAGAAGAACAGCTTCTTTTTTCAACTAATGGTAACAATCAAAAAGTACATCTAATGGCTTGGGGACAAAATGCACATTATTTTACACCAAAAAAATATGTAAATGGCTTACCACCTTATTCTTGTTTAGATGGAGATTGTTCAGGAAGCCAGCCACCCGCAAATGTTAATTGGGTAAATGATAAGCCTTATGTTATTGTCGGTTATTTAGTTATAGATTCGTTAGATAAATTGGTTATAGATGCGGGAGTTAAAGTGCATTTACATAATAATTCGGGGTTATGGGTATATAAAGATGGTAATTTAGTGGTTAATGGAACACCATCAGATCCGGTTACCTTTCAAGGAACAAGGTTAGAATATACTTATCAGGATATTTCCGGACAGTGGGATAGAATATGGATAAATGAAGGTAGTGCTGACAATGTCATTAATCATGCTATTATTAAAAATGCTTTTATAGGAATTCAGGCAGAACCCTTACCTTTTAATCCATCTGCACCGACAAGTACTAATAAGTTAAGATTAAATGGTTGCGAAATAACCAATTCAGCAGCGGTAAATTTATTAGCTACCAATTACCAAATAACAGATACCAATTCGTTAATTACCCAAGCAGGTCAGTCGAGTATATTTTTAAGAGGGGGAGGGAATTATAAGTTTTATCACACTACTATTGCCAATTTTTGGGATCAGGGAACAAGAGACGCGTCAGCCGTTTTTCTTCAAAACTATTACCAAGATGTAAATGGCAATGTTCAAGTAAGAGATATAGATTCAGCTGTTTTTGTAAATACCATTATTGAAGGAAATAATGAAATAGAATTCGATACAGATGTATTAGCACCGGGAGTTATTAATTTTAAAATTGATTATTCGATTGTTCGTTCTACTAAGAGCCTAACAGGACCAAATTATGTAGGAATAATTCAAAACCCTTCAATTGCCGTTTTTAATAATTATTTATTAAACGATTACCGTTTGTGGCTTTCATCTCCAGCTGTAAATGCAGGAAAAAATGCAGGAGTAACTATTGATATTTTAGGTAATTCCCGTACATTACCTTATGATTTAGGTGCTTACGAAAATTAATTGCACCTTATATAAATAAGCATTAAATTTGCTTTTTTTAAATTTATAATCAATGAATTACAAATCATTTTTAGCATTAACTATAGCCGTAATTATTTCTTTTTCAGCTCAATCTCAAGATAAAGTCGTTGTAAAAAGAGCTGCAAATTTGTTTGATAAATATAATTTTATTGAAGCTCTTGATGAGTATCTTGCTCTTTTAGAAGAAACTCCTGATGATATGTTGTTTAACTACAGAGTAGGAGTTTGTTACTTAAATACCAACATAGATAAATCTAATGCAGTAAGTTATTTAGAAAAAGTGGTGAAAAGCGAAAAACCTAATCCAACAGCTTTTTATTTATTGGGAAGAGCCTACCATTATGCTTATCGTTTTAGCGATGCGATAAACATGTTTGAGCAATTTAGAGAGCTAAATAAAGGTGATGTAATTTCTGCAGAAGATGTAGCTAAACAAATAGAATATTGTTATAATGCTATTGAATTGATGAAATTCCAATTAGATGTTTCTTTTAATAATTTAGGGAGTCAAATTAATTCTCCCGGACCAGATTATTATCCATTTGTTCCTCAAGATGAATCTTTTATAGTTTATAATTCCAGAAGGGATGATGGAAGTATGAAAATGGAGAATGGCAATTACTTTTCTGAAATATACATATCAAAAGCTAAAAATGGCGAATTTCAAAAAGCAAGAAAATTAGATCAAAATATTAATATGCTTAATGGAAATGAAGAGGTTGTAGGTTTGTCAGCGGATGGTAAATACATTCTTTTCTATTTTGAAAATGATAATCACTATGGAGATTTGTTTATTGCAGAATTAGCTGATGAAAAAGTGATTAATTTAGAAAAACTGCCCACTGAAATTAATTCAGCAGATCATGAAATAGCAGCTTCTATTGCTGCTGATGGAAATGAAGTGTATTTTGCCAGTAACAGAGATGGTGGTTATGGAGGTGTTGATATTTATGTGACGAAGAAGTTACCTAATGGAAAATGGGGCTTGCCACAAAATTTAGGACCAACCATTAATACTAAATTCGATGAAGATTTTCCTAATATATCTAATGATGGTAAAACCTTATATTTTAGTTCTAAGGGACATACCAGCATGGGAGGTTACGATATTTTCAAAGCTTCTTGGGATAATGTGAAAAGAATTTGGACGACTGTTAAAAATATTGGCTACCCAATTAATACCCCTGAAGATAATATGAATTACAGAGAATCTAAATCCGGTAGAACAGGTTATATTTCTACATTAAGAGCAAACGGGTTAGGAGATTTGGATATTTATAGTGTAACTTTTAATGAAGTTGACCCTGAATATACGGTTATTAAAGGGTTTATAACTACTTCAGATTCTTCTCACATATTTACTGATGCAGCCATTTCTGTATTAGATTTACAAATTGATGAAGAGTATGGGTCATATTTACCTAACCCAAATACAGGAAGGTTTATTATTATTTTGCCACCTGGTAAATTTAACTTATTAGTAGAAGTTCCGGGTTACAAATTGTATATGGAAGATATTGAAATTTACGGTAAAGATGCTTATAGAAGTAATATATCTAAAGACATAGTGTTGCAGAAAGATTAAATTTAAAACTCCAAGTCTAACTTTTGTTGTGTAGGAAATAAGTTGTAGGATTTTCTATGGTAGGGAGTAATACCATATTTAACAATACTTTCTCTGTGCTTTTTTGTAGGATAAGCTTTGTTTTTATTCCAATCGTAAACAGGAAATTCTTGGTGCATTTTTTCTAAAAACTCATCCCTGTAAGTTTTAGCTAAAACTGAAGCTGCGGCAATAGACAAAAATTTTGCATCTCCTTTTATTATACATTTATGTGGAATAGAAGGGTAGGGAGTAAATCTATTTCCGTCAATTAAAAGTAACTCGGGTGTGATGTTAAGTTGCTCAACAGCCAAATGCATTGCCAAAAAAGAAGCTTTTAAAATATTAATTTCATCAATTTTCTGGTTGTCAACAATACCAACACCAAAAGCTATGGCATCTTTTTCGATCTCAATGCGGAGTTGATTTCTCTTTTTTTCAGAAAGCTGTTTAGAATCGTTTAGCAAACTGTTTTTATAATTTTTTGGTAAAATTACAGCTGCAGCATAAACAGGTCCGGCAAGACAACCTCTGCCTGCTTCATCACAACCGGCTTCAATAAGTTTTTTCTGGTAAGATGAAGCTAACAAAATGGCTTAATTATTATTAATAGTTTGATGTGTTTTTTCTAATAACTTAAAAGCTGCTTCATTGGTTTCTGCTCCTGCATAAGTTCTTAAAACTGGTTCAGTTCCAGAGGCTCTAATCATTACCCACTCATCATTATCAAAGAAATATTTAAAACCATCAATGGTTTCTACTTTTCTTACTTCTAAATCGCCAAAAGAAGTGTAAACTCCTTTCTCACAATTAGATACAATGCGCAGTTTATCTTCTTCTTTTAAGTGTAAGTCTATTCTTTCATATTTAAAAGCACCTACAATTTTATATACTTCTTCAATTAGTTCATCTAAGGTTTTACCTGATTTTACCATGTATTCCCAAATTACTAACCCCATCCAAATACCGTCTCTTTCAGGAATATGACCTTTAATAGCTATTCCACCAGACTCTTCTCCACCTAATAACACATCTTCTTCAAGCATAATGCCCGCAATATGTTTAAATCCAATTTTTACCACTTCATAATCCAATCCGTAATGTTCGCACATTTTTTGAATTTTAGGACTTAAAGAAAAAGAAATAACCACTTTTCCGCTTTGCTTTTTCTCTTCAACCAAGTATTTAATTAATAACAATACAATATGATGAGAATCTATAAAAACACCTTTGCTATTGTACAAACCAATTCTATCGCCATCTCCGTCAGTTGCTAAACCGCAATCGATTTCTCCATCAGATAATTTTATCAAATCAGAAAATTCTTGTAAGTTTCTATGAATTGGTTCGGGGGGGGTACCATTAAAACCCGGGTTATGTTCGCAATGTAAAAAATCAATGTCTGGCATTAACCTTCTCATTACGTCCTGAGCAGAACCATACATCGCATCAAAAGCAAAATTCATATTTGAGTTACGAATGGCTTCCATATCAAAGTTTTCTTCAACGTGGTTAACATACATCGTCTCTAAATCAATGTATTCTACCATTCCAGATTGAACAAAGTCTTCTAACTGTAAACTATCTATATCAACATTATTATTGTCTGGGATTAAATCTTCTACCTCTTGAATTTCTTTAGGAAGCAATGGACCTCCAAATGAACCTTTTAATTTAAAACCTGCATAAGATGGTGGGTTATGTGAGGCTGTTAAAATAATTCCTAATGAAGTTTTTTGCTTAAAAGCGCCTAAACTTACCATTGGTGTACTAACCGGTCCTTTTGCTAAATATACCTTAACACCATTAGCAGCAAATACTTTGGCAGCACATTCTGCAAATAATTCTCCTGCAAAACGACAATCATGTCCGAGTACGATAGAAGGAGAACCGGTTCTTTGTTTTAACCAAGCAGTAGTCCCTAAAACAACTCTAAGTAAATTATCTACGGTATATTCTTTAGCAATGATGGCTCTCCATCCGTCTGTTCCAAATTTAATTTTATACATCTTTTTTATTTTAATGGGTTTCAAAAATAGGTTTTATTCATTTATTTTTAAAAGGATTTATGTTACTTTTATAAAAAATAAATTAATCAATAATTGTATATGAAAGAAGAACTCATTTCAGCTGATTTTGCAGCCTATTTTAAAAATTATATAAGTATGGTAGAAGAGGACGATGTAATTGCTGCTTTAAAAAAATCTACTAAAAAATTTAAAAAACTATGTAAACTGTTAAATGAAGAAAATACTACTTATAAGTATGCTGAAGATAAATGGACTATTAAAGAAATGCTACTTCATATTATAGATACTGAACGAATTTTTAATTATAGGGCTTTGTGCTTTGCCAGAAATGAGCAAGCCGCCTTACCTGGGTTTAATCATGATGAATATGTAACTTATTCTAATGCCAACAATAGAAGTTTTAAAAGTATTAGAAAAGAATATTTTGCTGTTAGAAAAGCTACCGTTCTTTTATTTAAGAGTTTTGATGATAGTATGTTAGAAAAAGTAGGAGTAATGAATGGTAATAAATTATCAGTATTGGGAATAGGTTTTGTAATTGCCGGACATCAGCAACATCATATTAATGTTTTACATGAAAAATATTTATGCCAATAGAAAGAGAAAATTATAACTTTCAGAAAATTGTTGCCTTTGTTGGGGTAGTGCTATTGGCTATTAAATTAGCTGCTTGGTACATTACCGATTCTGTTGCTATACTAACCGATGCTTTGGAAGGAATAGTGAACGTTATTGCAGCATTTATTGGGCTATACAGTTTATATCTTTCCGCTCAACCAAAAGATAGCAACCATCCTTATGGACACGGAAAAGTAGAATTTATTTCTGCGGGAATAGAAGGAGTAATGATTGCTTTTGCTGGCTTATGGATAATTTTTGAAGCAATCAATCATATTATCAATCCACAAGAAATTAAACAAATAGATATAGGTATTGTGTTAATTGTTTTTGCAGGAGTAACCAATTTTGTCGTAGGCTATTTAGCAGTTAAAAAAGGGAAAAAAAATAATTCCATAGCTTTGATTTCTAGTGGTAAACATTTAATTTCTGATACATATACAACCTTAGGGGTTATCATTGGGTTGATTATTATTAAAATAACATCAATATATTGGTTAGATAGTGTTTTTGCAATGGTTTTTGGCATTATTATTATCTTTACAGGAGTTAAGATTTTACGGCAATCTGTAGCAGGAATAATGGATGAAGCAGATACTCAGTTGTTAGAAGATATGGTTGAAACGCTGAATAAAAATAGAGTACCCAATTGGATAGATTTACATAATTTAAGAATTATAAAATTTGGAAGTGGCCTGCATATTGATTGTCATTTAACAGTACCTTGGTATTTAACTGTAAAAGAGGCTCATGAAGAAGTTGATGCTATTGAAGCGTTAATTCAGAAAAAATATGGAAATAACATAGAGCTATTTGTTCATTCGGATTATTGTAAAGCTAAATCGTGCGAAATTTGTACAAAAGTTGATTGTGATGTAAGAATTAAACCTTTTATTCAGCGAATAGATTGGAACTTAGGAAATGTAGCAACAAACAAAAAACATCAAATTGTAGAATAAATTGGGATCTTATTTTTTATAAATATTTCAAAAAGAAGATTTTATACGTCATTTATAATATTATTAGTCTTTATATTTGCACCCTTAAAAAAATATAACTTATGGAAAAGAAATGGATTTATCTATTAGCAGTATTAGTATCGTTTTCATTTATAAGCGATAAACCTGCTTATCAACTATTTAACGAAAAAGGCAAAAAAACCAATTATAAAAAGCTTTTAAAAGCTACTGAAGAAGCTGATATTATTCTTTTTGGAGAATTACATAATAATCCGATTAATCATTGGCTTCAACTAGAATTAACTAAAGATGTTCATCAGCAAATTAATCAAGATATTGTTTTAGGAGCAGAAATGTTTGAAGCAGATGATCAAATGATAATTAACGAGTATTTATCTGGCAAATATGATTATAAAACCTTTGCTAAAGAAATGAAACTTTGGCCAAACAATAAGACTGACTATCAGCCTTTAATGGATTATGCATTAAAATATCAATTAGGTTTTGTTGCCACCAATATTCCTAGAAGATATGCTAATATGGTTTATAAAGATGGTTTTGGACCATTAAACAGCTTAACAGACCATGGAAGACAGTTCATTGCTCCATTACCAATTGCTTACGATAAAGATTTGCCGGGTTACCAAAAAATGGTAGAAATGGCAGGAGGGCACGGAGGTGAAAACTTGCCAAAAGCTCAGGCCATAAAAGATGCTACCATGGCTCATTTTATTTTAAAAAATTGGAAAAAAGGTCAGACATTTATTCATTACAATGGTACTTATCATTCTAATAATTTTGAAGGAATAAGTTGGTATTTAAATCAAGAAAAAGGCGGGTTAAAAATAGTAACTATTGCTTCTGTAGAGCAAGATCAGTTAGATTCTTTATCTGCCGAAAGTATTGGTATAGCTGATTTTGTTATCTGTACTCCTAATACTATGACAAAGACACATTGATAAAGAATATTGGATAACCACATATAGACACTTAAACTAGTTTTGATGGGGTTTAAAAGTTATTTTTTACCACTTCCCAAATTTTATCGGTAGCACCCACGCTATTCTTAATGTATTTTGCGGCTGCATTTTTAGTGTCTTGTAGATTTTCTTTCATCATTAAGTGGTTTATTATAGCTATAAAATCATCTAAACTACCAATAGAAAAAGCTGCATAGTTATCAATAAGCTCTTGAGCCTCATGAAATTTTTGATGTTTCTCACCAAATAAAATAGCATTACCAAAACTTGCTGGTTCTAAAATATTATGTAAAGAACCTGAAAAACCACCACCAATTAGAGCAATATCAGTATATTGGTAGCAGTTGGCTAAAATGCCAATATTGTCGATTATTAAAACATTGTGTTGTGTAGCATTTCTTTGGTTTGCTTCCGAATAGAGCAAGTGCTTCGTATCAAGAGTGCTAATTAAGTTGTCTATATGTGCTTTGCTAACATCATGTGGAGCAATAATATAATTAAATTCTTTGTCAGAAGTTTGAATGTAAGTACTAATAATTTCTTCTTCTTTTTCCCACGAACTACCCAAAATTATGGTTGGTTTTTTATTGGTAAATTTTTCAATTATTGGCAATGGAGTGGGAGATTGAGCGTTTTTATAAACTCTATCTATACGAGTATCGCCACTTTGGGTGACATTGTTAAAGCCAATGCTATTCAATAAATCTATCGAAACTTTGTTTTGTATAAAAAAGTGAGTAAAAAAAGAAAGCATTTTTCTGTTAAAACCTCCGTACCATTTAAAAAACGGTTGGTTAGCTCTAAAAACCCCTGAAATTAAATATGTTGGGATATTTTGTTGATGTAAATTTGCTAAATAATAATACCAGAATTCATACTTTACAAAATAGGTCTGTTTGGGGTTTACCAGCTCTATAAACTTTCTTGCATTTTTTTTACTGTCGATTGGTAAATAACAAACATAGTTTATTAAAGGATTGTCTTTACGGTATTCATAACCTGAAGGAGAAAAAAAAGTAACAAGCAATTTATACTCAGGATGAAGTTTTTTTATTTTTTCCATGAGTGGTTTTCCTTGTTCAAACTCTCCTAAACTAGCACAATGAAACCAAATAATTTGGTCTTCCTTTTTAATTTGTGTTTCAAGGTAAGGGAAACTATTTTTTCTACCTTTAAGCCATAGTTTGGCTTTGTGATTAAACAATGAAGCAATTCTAATAAGAATTGTATAGGAAAATAAGGCTATTTGATAAATTAATTTCATGTGTTTAACTCATTATTCAGTAGTCACAGTATAACCATTTGTCTGTATGTCATTATTTTTATAATGGCTAAAAACAAAGCTACTTATTTTTTACTGAGTTTTTCAAACACGGGTTTCATATTGAAGGATTAATTCTTGAATGAAATAGCTTAAATTGCTACTTCTGTCATTTTTCTTCAGGTAAAGCTACATTTAGATCTCTACTAACCGTTTTAAAACCTAAGATTCCTTCTCTAATCTCAATTTCATAAAAATTGTATTGCAAAAAATCATGTTCATTAGGGTAGGAAAGTCCTATAATTTTATACTTTCCGGTAATAAGGTTTCTTTCTGCTTCAATGCCCAGAGTGGAAATAGTGCGTTGTTCTTCTATAAAGTATTCTTCGATAAAATAAAAATGGGTAAACGTTGTGGTATAAAAATAATAATTCAATAACAATAAACTTCCACAAACAAATGGAGCAACCCCCATTAGATTAAACATAAAGGCTTCATATTTGGTAAAATGAAACCATTTAGTATAAAACCTTAAAGGAAGTAAAAACCCAATTACTGCCAAAAATATAAACACCTTAGAAAAGTCATAAAAATTGATTAAAGTATAAGGGTAATAAGCTACACACCACATACTACCAATAAAAAAACCGGCAATAACAATAGTAATAACTGTCATGCTTTTATCTTTTTTCGGTTGGTACTTTTTTACAACTTTTTCAGTAGATATTTCGGTCCTTTTCTTCAATAATTAATTCTTTAAACCAATAAACTAACTAGCGTTTTCACCAACAAAAGGATTATACTTTTTTTCGTTACCAATGGTAGTAGATGGGCCATGACCGGTATGCACTACATAATCATCCGGCAAGGTGAAAAGTTGTGTTTTAATACTATTTAATAAGGTATTTAAATCGCCACCGGGTAAATCTGTTCTGCCAATACTATTGTAGAAAAGTACATCGCCATTAATTACCAATCTTTCTAGGTGATTTATAAAAACTACATGTCCGGGAGCATGTCCCGGAGTAAATCTAACTTCTAGTTCGGTATTTCCAAAACGGATAATTTCATCTGCTTCAATAAATCGGGTAGGTTCAGGAGAAGGATCAACAGTAAAACCATATAAATGTCCGTAATCTGTTGTAGCTAAAAGTACAGGCAGGTCTTCTTTATGAATTTCTAAGCCTAAATTAAATTTTTTAGCGATAAAATTATTGCCTAAAATATGGTCGATATGGCAATGAGTATTGAGCAATCTAACAGGTTTTAATTCATTTTCTATAATAAAACTTGCCAATTGGTTTTGTTCAGCAACGGTGTAACATCCCGGGTCAATAATTATACATTCTTTGGTTTCATCGTAAAGCACGTAAGTATTTTCTTGAAAACCGTTAAACACAAAAGATTGTAAGTTAAGCATAATTGTTAATTTTGATTTTGGAAATGTAAAAGTATCACATTCATTACAAAAAGTCTTATTTTTACGCTAAACATTTGAACACGCTTATCAAAAATAACATCAAAAATATTTTACTACTAAGTGCTATTTTTTTAGTAGCTATAAGTTCGTTGAATGCTCAGTTTTACAATGGAACAAAAGTTGGTTTTGGTAAAAATCGTGTTCAATTTGATTATTTTGAGTGGAAATTTTATCGTTATCAGCAATACGAAACTTACTTTTATACAGGAGGGCAGGAATTAGCAGAATATACTGCAAAGGTTGCCCGAAAATATATCCCAGAGCAGGAAGAGTTGTTTGAGTTTAATTTAGTGGACAAAATTCAATTTATCATTTATAACAAACAATCGCATTTTAAACAAAGTAATGTGGGACTTTCTTTAGAGAATGGTGAGTTGGGCGGAATTACCTCCATAATGGGAGAGAAGGTTTTTCTTTATTTTAATGGTAATCATGAAGATTTTGATATTCAGATTAAAGAAGGAATAGCAAGAGTACTTATCAATCAACAAGTTTATGGCAGCAACTGGCGACAAGTAATAAAAAACTCTACTTTACTTACCTTGCCAGATTGGTACCAATTAGGGTTAACTTCTTACATTTCTAAAGGTTGGGATTCTGAAATTGAAAATAGTGTTAGAGATGGTGTAATGTCGGGGAAATATAAAAAGTTTAACCGATTATCTGATAAAGATGCTATTGTTGCCGGTCATTCACTATGGGCATATATTACCGCTACTTATGGAGAGGCTGTAATTCCTAACATTTTATACATGACAAGGGTTACGCAAAGTGTAGACAAAGGATTTTTATATGTATTGGGAGTTTCTACTAAAAGCCTTACAAAAGAATGGCTGGAGTTTTACAAATCTGAATTTAAAAACTTAGATCCCCCCCCTAAAGAGTTTTATGAGAAGAATGAATTGTTTAAGATTAAAAAGAAGAGAGATTATTCTCAATTTAAAGTTAGTAATGATGGAAATAACTTTGCATACGTAACCAATAAATTAGGGCAGTATAAGATTTACATCTATTATAAGGATAATGATAAAAAATACAAAATTTTTAAAAAAGAATTTAAGTTGGATAGGGTAAATGATTATTCTTATCCCGTTTTAGCATGGCATCCGGCAAGTGAAATATTATCGTTTGTAACAGAGGAAAAAGGTTTTTTAAAAATGTATTATTTCGATATAAATTCCGGAGGGTTGGAAGTGAAAGCCTTATTTAAT
The DNA here is from genome assembly GCA_036567945.1 of Vicingaceae bacterium. GTDB lineage: Bacteria > Bacteroidota > Bacteroidia > Flavobacteriales_E > Vicingaceae > BRH-c54. The sequence continues at coordinate 9,060 of DATCTM010000034.1, read as the reverse complement.
TTAGAGAAAGTAACAGCAATGGATTACCATGATAATGGTAGAGAAATGGTTTTTTCGGGTGTTTATAAAGGGCAATCAGATTTGTATCTTTATAATATAGGAGCTAATTCCCATAAGAAGATTACTAATGATTTATTTGATGATTTAGAGCCTCAGTTTATTGAGAATTCAACAAAAATCATCTTCACTTCGAATAGGTTAACTGATTCTTTGGGCTATCAACCTGCTAATTTAGAGTTGTTTTACAACAAAAGAGATGTTTGGATTTTAGATTACCTATCGGAAGATAAAACACTTTCTAGAGTTACAGAATCTACTAGGTTTTCAGAAAGTTTACCTTATGGGTATGATTCTGCAGTATATTATTTAGGAGAGCAAGATAGGATAAACACTCAATTTAGTGCAGTAAAAGATAGTTTTATTACACATATTGATACAGCTATTCATTATCACCATTTTTATGATGCCAAGCCTGCAAAAACGATTTTTAGTAGAGGAATAAAAGAGCATTTTATAAACTCTAGAGGAGTTTCTACTACCGTATTAGTGGATAATTTTAAATATCATTTATTAGTTAACGACATTAATGAACCTATTTTAGATAGTGTTAATCAGCAGCAACAACAAGACTTACTACAAAATGAACAATTGCCTACAAACTTGCCTGATAGAAGTAATTCCATTTTGTTAAAACCGGTAGAATACTCATCAGAAGTAATTAACATAAATCAGGAAGAAGTTGATATAACAAATTATGTTTTCGATAGTGAAAAAACTACTCCTATTCAGAAAAATACCATTGTAATTGGCGATCGAAAATCTGAAATAGATTCTTTGCCTGAAGAATTTAAAATGCCCAACCAACGGAATTACAACTTGTCCTTTTTTAATGATAATTCAGCTTTAAGATTGAGTAATAATTTTGTTAATGGAGAATATCAACTATTTACCGGAGGCGCTTTTAATGGGCCGGGAATAGGAGGGTTGATAAAATTAGGAACAGTAGATTTGTTTGAAGACCATAAGATTTATGGTGGTGTAAGAATTTCGTCAGGGACAAGAGAGTATTTTATGACTTATCAGAACTTAGTAAAAAGATGGGATAAAGAATACACTTTTTCTAGAACAACCTTTAGTGCTACTAATGGTTTTAATGTTTTTGGAGTTGCAACTAACACTTTGCATTACTCTTTAAAATACCCTTTTAGTGAAGTGGCTAGCATTAGAGGTACAGCGAGTGTCAGAAATGATAATATAGTGGTAAAATCTACCGATCAGTTTGCTCTTGAAGCTAATAATTTAAATGAATTTAGAGGAGTAATTAAAATGGCTTATGTTTTTGATAATTCCAGACATAAAATGCCAAACATCTATTTTGGTACTAAGTTTAAGTTATTTGGAGAGTATTATCAAGAAGTTTTTGAGAACAATACGACAGGGGATGGAACAATTGGAAACACACAAGTATTGGGATTAGATTTTAGACATTCTTTGCAATTGAGTAGAGAAATTGTTTGGGTAAACAGGTTGGCATCAAGTGCTTCTTTCGGTAATGAAAAATTGATTTACTACATGGGGAGTGTGGATGAATGGATTCCTTTAGGAGGTCAAAACAGGTTTATCAATCAAGAAGATATAGATTTTACTAAAAACTACCGATACCAAGCATTAGCAGCCAACTTAAGAGGATTTCCTCAAAATATTCGTAGGGGATCAAATTTTGCAGTAATTAATAGTGAACTGAGAGTTCCTGTATTTAAATATTTTATTAGAAGACCAATACGTTCTAAATTTATAGAAAATTTTCAACTAATAACTTTTGCTGATGTAGGAAGTGCTTGGGATGGTGTAAATCCTTGGGATAAGGAAAACAGAATTAACAAAGATGTGATTGTTGATGGCCCGTTAAAAGTTACTGTTTTTAAAAATATTGACCCTATAGTAGCGGGTTATGGTTTCGGAATGAGAACTACTTTGTTAGGATATTTTGTAAGAGCCGATTGGGCTTGGGGAGTAGAGAATGGAGTATCTAACAAAAAGCCTATTTTTTATCTTTCACTTAGTTTAGATATTTAATAAAAATGAATGAAATTATATCGTTAATAAAACAAAAAGCAGCCAATTATAAAGCAGAAGTAATTGCTTTAAGAAGACATTTACATCAATATCCGGAACTTTCTTTTAATGAGTATAATACAGCTGAATTTATTTGTGAAAAATTAACTGAATATAAGGTTGAGTTTCAGAAAGGAATTGTGAAAACAGGGGTAGTAGCTTTAATTAAAGGAAAACATCCGGATAAAAAAATAATTGCCTTAAGAGGAGATATTGATGCACTTCCTATACAAGAAGAAAACGAGGTGGATTACTCTTCCAAAAATGAAGGCGTAATGCATGCTTGCGGACATGATGTTCATACTGCTTCCTTATTAGGAGTTATAAAAATACTGTCAGAGCTTACCGATAAATTTGAAGGGACTGTAAAATGTATTTTTCAGCCTGGTGAAGAAAAATTACCAGGAGGAGCTTCTTTAATGATAAAAGAAGGAGTACTTCAAAATCCTAGTCCTACAGCTATTTTTGGGCAACATGTTTATCCGCAATTAACTGCCGGAAAAGTTGGTTTTCGTAAAGGAATGTATATGGCTTCTACCGATGAATTGTACTTAACAGTTATAGGTAAAGGCGGACATGCAGCTTTGCCTCATTTAAATATAGATCCGATAATGATAGCGGCTCAAACGCTTGTTGCGCTTCAACAAGTAGTAAGTAGAGGAGCAAATCCAATTACGCCTTCTGTGCTTTCTTTTGGGAAAATTCAAGCCAATGGAGCTACTAACGTAATTCCCGACAAAGTTTATATAGAAGGAACTTTTAGAACGATGGATGAAGAGTGGCGAAAAGCTGCTCATGAAAAAATAACGACTATAGCTGAACAAACAGCAATAGCAATGGGAGGGAAGTGTGAAGTAGAAATTAGAAAAGGTTATCCTTTTTTGGTAAATGATGAGGAACTTACCACAAAAGCACAAGAAGCTGCAGAACTTTTTTTAGGAAAAGACAATGTGGTGGAGTTAGATGTAAGAATGACAGCCGAAGATTTTGCTTATTATTCGCAAGAAATGCCGGCTTGTTTTTACCGCTTAGGTACTGCTTTTAAAGATAAACCCAATTCTGGTCTGCATACACCTACTTTTAATATAGATGAAGCTGCTATAGAAACAAGTATTGGTTTAATGAGTTGGTTAGCGGTTAGTGAGTTAGTAGGTTAAATCGCCTTCAAACTCAAATCCAAACTATTAATTTGATGGGTTAAAGCCCCTACGGAGATAAAATCTACACCACAAGCGGCATAATCTCGTATAGTAGTTTCGGTAATACCACCAGAAGCTTCCGTTTTGTATTGTCCATTTATCTTTTTTACAGCAGTTCGCATGTCTTCAAAAGAAAAATTATCCAACATAATAATATCCACATTACCTACGGCTAAAATTTCATCCAATTCGGTTAAATTACGAGCTTCAATTTCAATTTTTAGGTCTAAGTTGTTTTCTTTAAGATAAGTATTGGTTTTGTTAATAGCAGCTGTAATTCCTCCTGCAAAATCAATGTGATTATCTTTAATCATAATCATATCGTACAAACCCATTCGGTGGTTTTGTCCACCACCAATTTTTACAGCCATTTTTTCTACTAAACGTAAGCCGGGAGTAGTTTTTCTAGTATCTAATATCTTGGTATTAAAGCCTTCAATTAGTTGTGTGTAACGATTAGTTTTAGTAGCTATTCCACTCATACGTTGCATAAAGTTTAACACAATACGTTCAGCTTTTAAAATAGACTGATTGCTACCTTCAATGGTAAAAGCAATATCTCCGGGAGTAATACAATCTCCATCTTTTAATAAAGGATTAAAAATTAGACTTTTATCAATACGTTGGAAGACCATGCTGGCAACATACATTCCGGCTAATATGCCTTTTTCTTTTACCAAAAGTTGAGCTTTCCCTATAGCATCGGAAGGAATACAAGATAAAGAGGTATGGTCGCCACTGCCAATATCTTCGGCAATAGCCATTTCAATTAAATTAGTAATATCCATTAAAGTAAACTATATTTGATTTTTTTATTCTTCAGATTCAATTCTTAATTCAAGAATTACAATATTACTTCCATTTTCTTGATAAAGAATGTAGGTTCTAAAAACACCGTTAGCCGTAATTAAATTACCAATAGAGTATAGGGTGTTGTTTTTAGACTCACCATCATGAACTACTTTAAAATCGTTGGGTTTGTTGGCTGTAAAAAAGTTTTTAAGAATAATTTCAGCTTGAGCTTTGCTAAAAACACCTTCATTTTTTGGGAGGGTTAAATCAACTGTATTGTTAAAAAAACTTGCTATAGCAGCAGCATTACCATTTTTTAAAGCTTTTGCAATGTTTTCGTTGATAATAGGGTTTACAAATGCTGTAAGAGCAACAAATAAAGTGATAATGAGTAGTGATTTTTTCATTAGTTGTTTCATGTGTTTTTGTTTTTCAAGAGTCAGCAAAAACTAAGCCATTAAACCATAGCTATATTTTATAGAAACAAATGTAAATTAATTTTTTAATTTAGCCTCATGAAGATTAGATTAATTGCAATAGGCAAAACAGATGAAACTTATTTAAAAGAAGGTATAGACAAGTACTTGGGGAGGTTAAAGCATTATATTCAATTTGAATTTATTATTGTTAATGATGTAAAATTGGGTAAAAAAAGTAATGTTGAAGTGCAAAAAGAACTGGAAGGAAAGGCTATTTTAGAAAAAGTAAGTACTAATGAAGTAGTAATTTTATTAGATGAAAATGGAAAAGAGTTCAATTCTGTAGGATTCTCGAACTTTATCCAAAAAGCACTAAATGCAGGTACTAACATGGTTTTTGTAATTGGCGGACCTTATGGCTTTTCAGAAGGCATGTATCAACGTGCAAGTGCTAAAATTGCCTTATCTAAACTTACTTTTTCGCATCAAATGGTAAGGTTATTTTTTGTAGAGCAATTTTACAGGGCTTTTACCATTATTAATGGAGAAAAGTATCATCATGTTTAATAGGATTTTTTTACTTCTTTAAAAACTGACTTAATTTAGAAATAGGTTTAAGAATTAAAGTAAAAGGATGGGGTTTTAGTCCATTTATTAGCCATGCTTTTTTATCTTCTCTGTTAGCTCGAATTCGATTTTTTAAACTGGCATTACTAATACCTCCAACACGCATTTTAACAATTACTCTTGGTAAATAAGTTAATGAAATTTCGTGTTTATGAATAAAGCGGAGCATTAATTCATAATCGGCAGCAGAAGTAAAATTGAGGTTAAACTTACCAAATTGTTGGTAAATTTCCTTTTTGACAAAAAAAGTGGGATGGGGAGGCATCCAGCCTTTTAAAAACATACCTTTTTTATATTCATTGGATTTCCAAAGACGAGTTATTTTATTGGTATTTTCACTGTCAACGTAATTCAAATCTGCATAAAGTCCATCAGCATTCGTCTGTTGGAGCTGATTTACTACATCTTCAATCACATTATTGTCAGTATAAAAATCATCAGAATTTAAATTTCCTATAATTTCACCGGTAGCCAAATCAATTCCTTTGTTGATGGCATCATAAATACCCTTGTCTTTTTCAGAAATAATAAGTGAAATGTTGTTTTTATATTTATTTATTATGGAAAGTGTTGAGTCAGAAGACTTCCCATCAATAACAATATACTCAATAGTTGAGTAAGTTTGATTAATTACTGATTGAATAGTATCTTCAATAGTTTTTTCACTATTGTAACAAACGGTTATGATAGAAATTTTGGGTTGCATCAAGGCAAAAGTACATCTTTTTAATAATAAAGCGATTAGTTGAATTATTTAACATTTTATAAACAATCTGTTAATAACTATTATAGATGAAAGTACGCAACGAAAGCTTATTTTGATTATAATAAGCTAACTTTGACAAAATAATTCTGCTTATGAATTATGTTAAAAATAGGATATTAATCAAAACTTATATTTATGAAAAATCGTTACAAAAATTTTTTAAGGGTATTTACGCTTTTTAGCTTTTTTACTTTTTTATTAACCTACGACTCTTATGCACAATTTGGTTGTGGTACAGGAGTTCCAATTACAAATGGATATACCCAAATGGGTATAACAACTCCTGGCACTGCCGGTATAGAGGATTGGAACACAAACCCAACCGGTACATCAATTAATTCTTCTTATTGGGATGATGATGTGTATTTGTTTGAATATACAGCAGGTGCTACTGCTGAAAATATTTCGATGACTATTTTTACTAGAAATGGTTGGAATGGAATAGGAATATTTGATGATTGTACTGGAACAACTTTCTCAACTGAGTTGGATGCAGATGGTTCATCTACTGCAAATGTTTCTAGAACAGTTTCTGCTACTATTGCTGCTGGAAACACTGTGTATATTGCTGTTGGACAATGGGGAACACCAAATGATTTAGATTTTGATGTTACCAATTTTACTGTTACTCAGATTTTGTGTCCTGATCCATCAGCTTTAACAGCTACCAACTTAACAGCAACATCTGCTGATTTAGGATGGACAGAAAATGGAACAGCTACTACTTGGGATATAGAGTGGGGAACTACTGGGTTTACACCAACAGGAACTCCTAATATTGTTGGAACAACTACTAATCCACATAATTTAACTGGTTTAACCGCACAAACTGATTATGATTTTTATGTGAGAAGTGATTGTGCTGGAAATGGAACAAGTGCTTGGGTTGGTCCTTATACTTTTACTACGGCTTGTACTGCACAATTGGCAGGAACCTATACTATTGGTGCAACAGGAAACTATGCTACCTTTACAGATGCGGTAAATGCATTGTCTTGCGGTATTTCTGCACCGGTTATTTTTAATGTATTGACGGGTTCAGGTCCTTATAACGAACAAGTAACCATTACTCCTGTAACTGGAGCAAGTACTACCAATACTATTACTTTTAACGGTAATGGAGAAACTATTACCTCTACAACAGCTACAGGTAGTCGTTCATTAATCTTATTAGATGGAGCTGATTATGTTACTATAAACGATTTAGTTTTAGTACCACAATCAACTACGAATAACTTTACGGTTCAGCTTACTAATGATGCAGACTTTAATACTATTAATAATTGTACTGTAGATTTAACTGCTGCAATTAGTAGTACATCAACCACTAATGCAGGTATTGTAGTTTCAGGTAGTTTAACAAGTGCTACATCTACATTAGCATCAGGTAGTAATAACACTATTTCAAACAATACAGTAATAGGAGGTTATTATGCTATTACCCTTGCAGGTGCTAACAATAACATGGTTAGCAATAATGATATTCAGGACTTCTATTCATACGGTATTTATCATAATACTGCTAATAGCAATGATGTTAGAAATAATACGATTAGTCGTCCAAACAGAACAAGTATTACTACGTTTAATGGAATATATTATACAGGAAGTGGAGAAAATAACTTAGCAGAAGCTAATGAAATTTTTAACCCAATGGGAGGAAATACAACAAGTACATCATCAATTTATCCTATATATCATACAGGAGTTGATGCAACAGTTGGAAATGAAAACAAAGTAATCAATAATATTATTCATTCAATAAACGGTAATGGGATTATTTATGGGTTATATAACTCAAGTAGTGATGGAGTTTTTTATTATCATAATACTGTATCGTTAGATGATGCTAATGCTACAGCTGGAACTACAAGAGGTTTTTATCAAACTACAACTGCTACAGGAATAGAGTTTAAAAACAATATTGTATCGGTAACAAGAGGAGGAACAGGTACTAAACATTGTATTTATTTCAATGCTGCAGCTTCTGTTATAGCAAGTAATAATAATGTTTTCTACATTAATGCTCCTGCGGGAACAAATAATTTAGGTTATTTTTCAGCTACTAACCAAGCAACTTTAGTAGATTGGCAAACAGCTTCATCTCAAGATGCTAGTTCATCTGATGCAGACCCTTTATATGTAAATATGTTATCAAATGACTATACACCAACTAATGCAGCTATTGATGGAATAGCTGATGCTTCTGTAGGTGTAGTAAATGATTTCTTTGGTACAGCAAGAGCTGTAACTCCAGATCCTGGTGCTATAGAATTTATGCCTCCTGCATGTCCTGCTCCATCTGCTTTAACTGCTTCTAATATTACAGTAGTTTCTGCTGATTTAGGTTGGACAGAAAATGGTTCAGCTACAACTTGGGATATAGAGTGGGGTACTGCTGGATTTGTTCCAACAGGAACACCAACTATTTTAGGAACAACTACTAATCCTCATAATTTAACAGGACTAACTGCACAAACTTCTTACGATTTTTATGTGAGAGCTGATTGTGGTGGTTCAGGAACAAGTACTTGGTCAGGACCATTTACCTTCACAACCGAATGTGCAGCTGTTGTTGCTCCATGGATTGAAAGCTTTGAAAACGCAGGTGCTATTCCAGCATGTTGGGCACAAGGAACTACAAATAGTGAAGATTGGTTGTTTGATAATACAGGAACAGGTAACCACATTGGTAACAATGGTACTATAACAGGGACTACTACAAGTGGCAATTATTTTGCTTGGGTGGATGATTCATCTCCACACAGTACAGGTACTACATTAGAAAGTCCATTTATAGATGTTACTGCATTAACTAATCCAATGTTATCTTTCTTTTTAATTAGTGATAACGAAGGGTTTACAAATGTTGATTTTTCTGTTGATGTTTGGGATGGTGCAGCTTGGAATACAGGTGTATATACAAGTAATACAAATACCTTAAACGGTGGTTGGGAACAAATAAATGTTTATTTAAATTCACTAACCATTACCGGTGATATTAAATTAAGGTTTATTGTTGACGAAAATAATGGTACTAATTTCTATGATGATGTGGCTATTGATGATGTTGAAATCAAAGAAGCACCATCATGCCCCGCTCCATCTGCTTTAACAGCTACAAATATTACAGCAACTTCAG
>DATCTM010000033.1:0-5393 GCA_036567945.1 Vicingaceae bacterium | reverse complement strand
AACCCTTATGTAAAAGAATTTTAAAAACTATAATAACGATAAAATAATATAAAATGGCCGAAGTAAAACCAGCTGAAGTATCAGCAATCTTAAGACAACAATTAGCCGGATTCAAAACAGAAACTCAACTTGAAGAAGTAGGAACAGTACTTCAAGTAGGTGATGGTATTGTTAGAATTTATGGATTATCTAGCGTTCAAGCAGGTGAACTTATTGAATTTGATAACGGACTTTCTGCAATTGTACTTAACTTAGAGGAAGACAATGTAGGTGCTGTATTATTAGGTTCTTCTGAAGGACTTAAAGAAGGGGATAACGTTAAAAGAACGAACAGAATTGCTTCTATTAATGTAGGTGAAGGAATGTTAGGTAGAGTAGTAGATACTTTAGGAACTCCAATTGATGGAAAAGGTCCTATTGAAGGAGATACTTATGAAATGCCTATTGAAAGAAAGGCTCCAGGTGTAATTTACAGAGAACCTGTTGCTGAACCAATGCAAACAGGAATCAAAGCCATTGATGCAATGATTCCAATTGGTAGAGGTCAAAGAGAGTTAATTATTGGTGACCGTCAAACAGGAAAAACTTCTGTTGCTATTGATGCTATTATTAACCAAAAAGAATTTTACGATAGAGGAGAACCTGTATTCTGTATTTACGTAGCGGTTGGTCAAAAAGGATCTACTGTTGCTAACATTGTACAAACATTAGAAAATGCTGGGGCAATGAAATATACAGTAATTGTTGCTGCAAATGCTTCAGATCCTACCCCAATGCAATTCTACGCTCCATTTGCTGGTGCTGCAATAGGAGAGTTTTTTAGAGATACAGGAAGACCAGCCCTTATCGTTTATGATGATTTATCTAAACAAGCAGTAGCGTATAGAGAGGTATCTTTATTATTAAGAAGACCACCGGGACGTGAGGCTTACCCTGGTGATGTATTCTACCTTCACTCAAGATTATTAGAAAGAGCAGCTAAAATTATTAATGTTGATAGTATTGCTCAAGAAATGAATGATTTACCTGAATCTATCAGACCTTTAGTAAAAGGTGGAGGATCTTTAACTGCATTGCCAATTATCGAAACTCAAGCAGGTGACGTTTCTGCATATATCCCAACCAACGTAATTTCTATTACCGATGGTCAAATTTTCTTAGAATCTGATTTATTTAACCAAGGTGTTCGTCCGGCAATTAATGTAGGTATTTCTGTATCTCGTGTTGGTGGTAACGCTCAAATTAAATCAATGAAAAAAGTGGCAGGAACATTAAAATTAGATCAAGCTCAATATAGAGAATTAGAAGCATTTGCTAAATTTGGTTCTGACCTTGATGCGGCAACAATGTCTGTATTAAACAAAGGAAAGAGAAATGTTGAAATCTTAAAACAAGCAGAACATACTCCTTTTACTGTTGAAGATCAAATTGCTATTATTTATGTTGGAACAAAAGGATTAATTAATGCTGTTCCTGTTGATAAAGTAAAAGAATTCGAAGCAGAATTTATTAGCTTCTTAAACAACAAACATAGAGATACATTAGATTTATTAAAAGCAGGAAAATTTGATGATAGTATCACTTCTGTTTTAGATAAAGCTTGTGTTGAATTAACTGCTAAATATAAATAAGTCAAAAATTAAAAAGTTTATAAAGCAGAAAGGACAGATTCTATACAAACTTTCAACTTTACGAACTTTCAACTTTACGAACTAAATGGCAAACTTAAAAGAAATTAGAAATAGAATTGTATCTGTTAATTCAACAAAACAGATTACATCTGCAATGAAAATGGTTTCTGCGGCTAAACTAAGAAAAGCTCAAGATGCTGTTGTTCAGATGCGTCCCTATTCTAATAAAATGCAAGAAATTATATCAAACATTAGTGCAGGGTTAGATAGTATGGATGGAGCTTTTTCCGACCAAAGAACTCTTGAAAATGTACTTATCGTTGGGATAACTTCTAATAGAGGGCTTTGTGGAGGCTTTAATAACAATGTTATTAAATCTGCAATTAAATTAGCCGAAACAACTTATAAAGATAGCAATGTAACAGTTCTTCCTATCGGAAAAAAGTTTAAAGATGCAGTAAAGAAAACTAACTTTTCACTTAGTTCGGTTTTTAAACCAGATACCGAAAAAATTTGGGATGACCTTACATTTGAAAATACTTCGGTAATTGCTGATGAAATCATGAATCTTTTTATCGATAAAAAAGTAGATAAAGTGGTGTTGGTTTATAATCAGTTTAAAAATGCAGCTGTACAATTATTGCAAAATGAGCAATTTTTGCCTGTATTACCTCCCGAAGTAAACGAAACATCAAGTAGCAATACAGTAGATTACATCTATGAGCCGGAAAAGAAAGCAATTTTAGATGAGTTAATTCCTAAATCGCTAAAAACACAACTTTTTAAGGCATTATTAGATTCTATGGCTTCAGAACACGGAGCTCGTATGACAGCTATGCATAAAGCAACAGATAATGCTACTGATTTAATAAATGATCTTAAGTTAGTTTATAACAAAGCTCGTCAGGCATCAATCACAAATGAGATTTTAGAAATTGTTGCAGGAGCAGAATCTTTAAAATAATATCGTTTTTCAAAATTAAAAAGCCTATTACTATTTTAGTTAAGTAATAGGCTTTTTTAGTTAAAAAAGACAGTAATTAGCTTTTTATACACTTGTATTTAATAGATATATTATTACATTTGCAAACTTATTTTTTAAACCAATTTAGTACTTAAAAAACAAAGATGAAATTATCAAAATTTAAATTCAATTTACCACCAGAATTACTAGCTGATAAACCGGCTGACGAAAGAGACGAATCAAGATTATTAGTTTTACACAAAGACACTGGAGAAATTGAACACCGTATGTTTAAAGACATCATTGAATATTTTGATGATGGTGATTTAATGATAATGAACGACACCAAAGTTTTTCCTGCCAGAATGTATGGAAACAAAGAAAAAACAGGTGCCAAAATTGAAGTTTTCTTATTAAGAGAATTAAACAGAGAAAATTACCTGTGGGATGTGTTAGTTGATCCAGCAAGAAAAATTAGAATTGGAAATAAACTTTATTTTGGTGATGATGATTTAGTTGCCGAAGTAATAGATAATACCACTTCAAGAGGTAGAACTCTTCGTTTTTTATATGATGGTTCTTACGAAGATTTTAAAGCAATCATCAATAGATTAGGAGAAACACCAATTCCAAAATACATCAATAGAGCAGTAGAACCAGAAGATGCCGAAAGATACCAAACAGTATATGCTAAAAACGAAGGTGCAGTTGCAGCTCCGACTGCAGGATTACACTTCAGTAAACACCTAATGAAAAGATTAGAAATAAAAGGGATAGATTTCGCTTTTGTTACACTTCATGTTGGTTTAGGTTCTTTCAGAACGGTAGAAGTAGAAGACCTTACTAAACATAAAATGGATTCAGAAGAAGCCTTTATTGATGAAGAATGTGTTGCTAAAGTAAATAATGCTAAAAAAGCAAAAAGAAAAATTTGTGCAGTAGGAACAACATCAATGAGAGCAATAGAATCTTCTGTGTCAACAGATGGATTGCTTAAACCTTACCAAGGTTGGACAAATAAATTTATTTTTCCTCCTTATGATTTTAGTGTTGCTAATTGTATGATAACAAATTTCCACATGCCAGAATCAACATTGTTAATGATGACAACTGCATTTGGTGGTTACGATAATGTGATGAAAGCCTATAAAGAAGCTATAAAAGAAAAATATCGCTTCTTTACCTATGGCGATGCCATGTTGATTATCTAAGTAAATTATTAAATTGTAAACTTTATAAAAAATTATGAAACTAGAAGACCTTAAACTTTACCAAGAATGCCTAAACCTGGAATCTACCGTGTGGAAAATTGTAGAAAAATGGGAAGGTTTTAATAAAGAAACTGTGGGAAAATCATTTGTAACAGCTGCAGATGCTATTTCTTCAAACATTGCCTCAGGTTACGGAAGATACAACTTTAAAGATAAAAAACACTATTGCTATATTTCAAGAGGTTGTTTACTAGAAACCAAAGGCTGGGCTATAAAAGCTAACGAAAGAGGTCTTATAGACGAAACAACACAAAATGAATTAATTGAAGAAATTGAAAAAATTCATCGTATGTTAAATGCGTACATCCGTTCAATAGGCAGAAAGAAAGAAGACAATAACTATGATAACAATACCAATAATAGTTACGATGAAGACGATAACAACGGAAACACTTTCACCGCTAGTGCAGATGAATTCTTCAATGAAGAAGAACTAACCAATGCATAAATACATCATAATAGTTGCCGGAGGTAAAGGAGAACGAATGGGAGAAAATATTCCCAAGCAATTTCTTGAACTTAATGGTAAACCTATTCTGATGCATACCATAGAGAAATTTTATTCCACTTATCCGGAAGCTCAAATCATACTAGCTCTTCCCGAAAATCAATTCGACTTTTGGGAGGAGTTTTGTTATAAAAAGGAGTTTACCAAAATTCCACATCAAATTGTAGCAGGAGGAAAAACACGCTTTCACTCCGTACAAAATGCCTTAACTATAGTTAATGAAGAAGGTATAGTAGCAATACATGATGGCGTTCGTCCATTAGTTAGTAAAACAACCATAGTTAATTGTTTTAATGCAGCAGAACAACACGGAAATGCCATACCAGTAGTAGATGTGGTAGATTCACTTCGTCATGTAGATAAAACAGACAACAAAGCAGTAAAACGCTCGTGTTACAAAATTGTACAAACCCCACAGTGTTTCCAAACATCTCTCATAAAAAAAGCTTACCAACAAGAGTTTACAGAAGCCTTTACAGACGATGCAAGTGTGGTTGAAGCAACAGGAACAAAAATCCATTTAGTAAGCGGCAATAAAGAAAACATTAAAATTACCTCCCCCGAAGACTTGATAGTTGCTATGGCTTTTATAGAATCAGTAAAGTAGCTTTTAACATCTTTTCTAGGTTTAGAAACAAAAAATCTCTTTTTTTCAAATAAATAATTATTTATGAAAAAAATTTAAGAGTTGTATAGATGGGGAGAAGATTAAGAGATAATAATTAAATATTAGAAAAAAAGAAAGTAAAAAAATTGTCTTCACAATCAAGTGGTTAAGGGGTGTAAAAGATAAAAAGTAAAAAAAAGTAAAAAAAAAGTTTTGGGAAAAGGAAAAGAGTTGTACTTTTGCAGCCCGTTTGAGACGAAATGATGGGAAATAGAGGGGAAAAAGCGGGAGAAACAGAGAGTTCTTTGAAGAAATTGAAGTAGAGAAAAAAAGGTAAATATCCTTGAGTAAAATCAACGCGTAGTAATTTTTTAGAAACAAATAAGAATAATTACAACGGAGAGTTTGATCC
>DATCTM010000032.1:0-20267 GCA_036567945.1 Vicingaceae bacterium | reverse complement strand
TGGGGTCCACCTCTTCCCATTCCGAACAGAGAAGTTAAGCCCAATAGCGCAGATGGTACTGGGGTAACACCTGGAAGAGTATGTCGTTGCCATTCTTTTAAAACCCTTATCTTAACCGATAAGGGTTTTTTTGCTTTATATGGGTTTATATTAACTTTTTCAAAAAAAAAATAGTTACTTATTTTTCATCATAATATTAATAGAATCAGACATTAATAAGCATTTATCAAATAAAATTTTATTAACTCAATAAAAAACCTATTAATATCAAAAACAAGTCTATTTTTGCAGCCTTAAAAAAATTATATGCAATCAATCAGAAACATCGCTATTATAGCACACGTTGACCACGGAAAGACCACATTAGTTGACAAAATTATTGATCAATGTAAAGTATTTGACGATAGAGTAGAACGTACAGAATTATTATTAGATAATAACGATTTAGAAAGAGAAAGAGGTATTACTATCTTATCTAAAAATGTTAGTGTTACTTATAATGGTGTGAAAATTAATGTGATTGATACTCCTGGTCACGCTGACTTTGGCGGTGAAGTAGAACGAGTATTGAAAATGGCTGATGGTGTATTGCTTTTAGTTGATGCTTTTGAAGGAGCAATGCCTCAAACAAGGTTTGTTTTAGGAAAAGCATTAGAATTAGGTTTAAAACCAATAGTTGTCGTAAATAAAGTAGATAAAGATAATTGTACACCTGATTTGGTTCAAGAATCTATTTTTGATTTAATGTTTAGTTTAGATGCTACTGAAGATCAATTGAATTTTCCAACCATTTATGGATCAGCTAAAAATGGCTGGATGAGTACCGATCATAAAAAACCTACAGAAAATATTATTCCTTTGTTGGATGCTATTATAGAAACTATCCCTGAAGCTCCATACCAAGAAGGAACACCTCAAATGCAAATAACCTCTTTAGATTTCTCTAAATTTGTAGGTAGAATTGCTATTGGTAGAATTTTTAGAGGTGATTTAGAGGAAAATAAAGATTACACCATTTGCAAACAAGGGGGAGTTAAGAAGAAAATCCGTATTAAAGAATTATACGTTTTTGAAGGAATGGGGAAAGTTAGAGTGCAAAAAGCTAGAAGTGGTGATATTTGTGCTATTGTTGGTATTGAAGATTTTGAAATTGGAGATACTATTGCAGATTTAACTAATCCTGAAGAACTTACTAGGATTGCAATAGATGAACCTACTATGAGTATGTTGTTCACTATTAATACATCTCCATTTTTTGGTAAAGAAGGAAAATTTGTTACGTCTCGTCATTTAAGAGATAGACTTTATTTGGAGCTTGAGAAAAACTTAGCGATGCGTGTTGAGGAAACGAGTTCTGAAGATAAATTTATTGTCTTTGGTAGAGGAGTTCTTCATTTGTCTGTTTTAATTGAGACAATGAGAAGGGAAGGTTATGAATTGCAAGTAGGTAAACCACAAGTACTTTATAAAGAAATTGATGGTAAAAAACATGAGCCTTACGAAACGTTGGTAGTAGATGTTCCTGAAGAATATGCTAGTAAAGCTATCGATTTAGTTACACAGCGTAAAGGAGATATGTTAGTAATGGAACCAAAAGGCGATTTACAACATTTAGAGTTTGATATTCCATCAAGAGGTTTAATCGGATTAAGAAACAATATGCTTACTGCAACAGCTGGAAATGCTGTGATGACCCATAGATTTAGAGAATTCGGACCTTACAAAGGTGATATTCCGGAAAGAAATAAAGGTTCTTTAATTTCTATGGAAGCAGGTCCTTCAACAGCATTTGCTATTAACAGATTGCAAGATAGAGGTAGATTTTTTATTGAACCTGGAGATGTAATTTATAAGGGACAAGTAGTGGGTGAGCATACTAGAGATAACGATTTAGAAGTGAACCTGGTTAAAGGAAAGCAGTTAACAAACATGCGTAAATCCGGTTCTGATGAGGCAGTAAAAATAGCTCCTAAAGTTAAATTCTCATTAGAAGAAGCTATGGAGTTTATTCAAGCAGATGAATATTTGGAGGTAACACCGCTTAGTTTAAGAATGAGAAAAATTAAATAACCTTATTTCCCGCAAATTGACATTATTCATGTTTTAAACGTGTTTTTTTTAATAAATTTGCATCACTATTTAAATACTGTTTGCTTTGTCAGGTTTATTTAATATAGTTTGTTGATATTATTACTGAAGAAACAGAAGGATGAACAAAATAATAGGAGTAGAGTTAAGCCATAGATTTGCCCCCATAGCTGTTAGAGAAAGATTAGCACTAAATACGGAACAAACTAAAGAAGCATTAAGAGGTTTAAAAAATGAGTTGGAGGAAGTCTTTATCATTTCTACCTGCAACCGTTTGTCTATCTATGCTTTTGGCGAAAGCTACGAACCTATTTTAAATTATTTCGATCAGTTTGGTAACTATCGCCAATACTTATCTATTTTACCTGATAGTGAAATTTCCATAAGAAACTTATTTTCAACAGCTGCCGGTTTAGAGTCTCAGGCTGTAGGAGAACATCAAATTATAGGTCAGATTAAAAATGCATTAACGTTAGCACGAAAAGAAAATACCATTGGGGCTGTGTTGGATGAGTTAATCAGACATTCCATCCATACAGGAAAAAAAGTAAGACAAGAAACTAATATTGGTAAGTTTTCAGCATCGTTAGCTACAGTTGGGTTTGAGTTAATAGATAAAGAAGGTTATAAGTTTGAAGATTCAACATTTTTGGTTATTGGAACCGGAAATATGGCGAACCTTATCAATACTGTGTTGGATAGAACACCAATAAAAAAATTATATGTAGCTAGTCATGATTTTGATAGAGCAAAAGAAATGGCTACAGAATGGAATGGAGAGGCTGTGCAGATGAGTAATATGCATGCTGCACTATCTGAAGCTAATATTGTAATTGGCGGAACTCAAGGAGAAATTAATTTACTTCATGAGGAAACCATGGCAGAAAGCAAATGCCCTAGAGCTAATTTTGCACTTCAAACAGGAGGTTGTAAATTATTTTTGGACTTTGGTGTTCCTAGAAATTTTAATCCTAGTTTAAAAAATCATGATAATATTAAATTATTTGATTTAGATGATATAAAGAAAATTACTTATGACGGTTTATTAAAACGTTATGATGAAATTCCATTAGCCAGAACCATTGTAAACAAAGAAGTAGAATGGTTTTCTATTTGGTTAAAGAATAGAAAAGTAGCTCCGGTTATAGAAGCCTATTGGAATAATTTGGATGAAATTAGAAATGAAGAATTGAAATGGTTATTACCAAAGTTGGGGAATATAGATGAACATACAGAAATTATTCTTAAAAGATTTACACATCGTTTACTTAGAAAAATTTCGAACCCATCTATTGAGGCGATAAAAGAAATGGCTCAAAATCTTCATGAAAAAGATAATCCTATTAATACAGCTAAAAATGTGTTGGCGGTTAATGATGTTTCTATTTTTGTTCCTAAAAAGAAAATTATTGTAGGGACAAGAGGAAGTAAATTGGCGTTGACGCAAACCAATTGGGTAGTAGAGCAACTTAAAAAAATAGAACCAAGCTATGAGTTTGAAACAAAAATTGTCAGAACAAGTGGAGATGATGGAGATATAAGTGTTGTTGGAGCTTTTACATCGGCCTTGCAACGTTCTATGTTAGCAGGAGAAATTGATATTGCTGTGCATAGTTTTAAGGATGTGCCTACTGAAGATGTTTTTGGATTGAGAGTGGTTCCTATTACTGAAAGAAGAGATGTAAGAGATGTATTGATTTCTAAAACTGGAAAAAAACTAATGGATTTGCCGACAGGCTCAATCATAGGAACAGGAAGCTTACGAAGAAGTGTTCAGTTACAACAATTACGTCCAGATTTAGAATACAAGTTTATTCAAGGAAATGTGGATAGTAGAATTAACCAAATGCTCAAAGGAAACTATGATGCTATTATTTTAGCGGCTACAGGGTTGCAAAAAATGAATATGATAGATATCGCTACAGAAATTTTTGAAGTACAAGACATGCTTCCTGCTGTTGGACAGGGAATTTTGTCTATAGAGTTAATTGATGCCGAAGGATATATTTACGATTTGGTAAAACAGTTGAAACACCAACCTACAAAAGATGCGGCAGATGCTGAAAGAGCATTTTTAATTGCTTTAGGAGGAGGATGTAATTTACCTATGGCAGCTTATGCTCAAGCAAATGAAAATAGCATTACTATAGATGGTATTTTTGCTGATAAAGATGGAAAATATTTTGCCAGAGATATTATTACCGGAGATATTAATCATAAGAAGGAGTTGGCAAGAGAACTAGCAGCTAAATTAAAAGCAAAAGTAGAAGCACTTCAGAATTCTAAGCTTGATGCCGTACAAAAATAAAACAGTTTTAATTACAAGGTCAAAAGAACAATCAGTTGATTTTATTGAATTGTTACAAAATAATTCTATTGAAATAGCTTTGCTTCCATTGATTGAATTTCAATCAATTAACACATCTGTTTTAAAGTTATTATTCAAAGACAAATATCCTTTTAATTGGATAGTTTTTACTAGCCATAATGCAGTAAATTATTTTTTCAAAACCATTTCTCCAAAAAATATTAAAGGAATTAAAATCGCTGCTGTTGGGAAAAAAACTGCTGAATCGCTGAGAAATTTTGGTGTAAAAACAGACTTTTTTCCAAGTGATTTTACTGCAGAAACTTTAGGAAATGAAATTCCTGTATTGCCCAACGAAAAAGTATTTATACCTCAATCTGCTTTATCTAATAATAACTTGGTGGAACGACTTAAAAATAAAAATGCGTTGGTTGAAACGTTAGCAATTTACGATAATCAAGCAGTAAAGTATAGTAAAGAAGAACTAGACAAAATATTAAATAAATCTATAGATTATATTACATTTACGAGTGGATCGTGTGTTAAAGCATATATCAATAATAAGATACATTTGCCAAACGCAAAAATAATTTGCATTGGATCATCTACTGCCAAAGTAGCAGCAGAAAATAACTTAGAAGTTGCTGCCATCCCTAATGAGTTTACCATTGAAGGAATGGTAGAGGAAATAAAGAAATTAAGTTAAATTGTTAAATAGATGAAAATAACATTAGGTTTTTCTCCGTGTCCTAACGATACTTTTATTTTTGATGCCTTAGTGCATCATAAAATAGATACAGAAGGATTAGAGTTTGAAGTTGTTTTAGGAGATGTGGAAGAACTCAACCTAAAAGCATTTAAGAAAGAGTTGGATGTAACTAAACTTAGTTATCATGCTTATGGATATTTAACGGATGATTATGTTTTGTTGGATTCAGGAAGTGCGTTAGGTAAAGGTTGTGGACCACTCTTAGTTCAAAGTTCAACGTTTCAAGTTCAAAATTTAGAGGATTGTAGCATTGCTATTCCGGGAAAATACACTACTGCTAATTTTTTGTTAAGCATAGCCTACCCTGAGGCAACTAATAAAACTGAAATGCTTTTTTCTGATATTGAAAATGCTGTGCTTACAGGACAAGTAGAAGCAGGTCTGTTAATTCATGAAAACAGGTTTACCTATGAAGAAAAAGGCTTAAAAAAAATTATCGATTTAGGTGAATATTGGGAAAAAACCATTGGTGCTTTAATTCCTTTAGGTGGAATAGTAATGAAGCGTTCTTTTGATGAAGTGACTATAAAAAAAGTGAATAGACTTATTAGAAAAAGCATTGAATATGCTTATGAAAATGAAGGGGCTGCATTAGCTTATATGCAACAACATGCTCAGGAAATGGATGAACAAATAATGATGCAACATGTTGCTTTGTATGTAAATAAATATTCTATTAATTTAGGAGAAGAGGGCAGAGCAGCTGTAACAAAAATGTTTAATTTAGCACAAGAAAAGGGAGTAATTCCTGAAATTAAGAATGCTTTGTTTGTGGTTTAAGTGTATAATTTCAAATCTAGAACTTTTATTTTAACTCATTTAGTATGATAGTAGTAACAGGAGCCGCAGGATTTATCGCTAGTTGTTTGGTAAGTAAACTCAATCAAGAGGGGTTTAAAGATATTATATTGGTAGATGATTTTTCTAAGGCTGAAAAAAATAAAAATTTTGAAGGAAAAACTTATACCGATAAAATAGAACGTAAGGTTTTTTCTGAATGGTTGGACAGTAATCATCAATTAGTTCAATTTGTATTTCATTTGGGAGCAAGAACGGATACTACAGAATTTAACAAAGCTGTTTTTGACGAATTGAACTTAGCTTATTCTAAAGAAATTTGGAATAAGTGTGTGGAATATGGTTTGCCTTTGGTTTATGCTTCATCAGCTGCAACTTATGGAATGGGAGAGTTAGGATATAAAGATGATCACAGCATTGTTGAACGCTTAAAACCACTCAATCCTTATGGAGAATCTAAAAATGATTTTGATAAATGGGTGCTGAAACAAGAAAAACAGCCTTTCTTTTGGGCTGGATTAAAGTTTTTTAATGTTTATGGTCCAAATGAATATCATAAAGGAAGAATGGCTTCAGTAATTTTTCATGCATATAATCAAATTAGCAAAACAGGAGAAATGAAGTTATTTGCTTCACATCATCCAGATTATAGAGATGGTGAACAATTAAGAGATTTTGTTTATGTGAAAGATGTTGCTAATGTATGTTTATTTTTATTGAAACACAGAAAAGATTCAGGGATTTACAACTTGGGTTCGGGAAAAGCACGTACTTTTTTAGATTTAGTTAACAATACTTTTAAAGCAATGAATTTAACTCCAAAAATAAGTTTTATTCCAACTCCTGAAGATATTAGGGATAAGTATCAATATTTTACAGAAGCAGATATGACTAAATTAAAAGCTATAGGTTACGACAAGCCCTTTACTTCGTTGGAAGAAGGAGTAGAGGATTATGTGAAAAATTATTTAACAACGGCAACTTATTACTAAAAACTAACGTCATAGCAGCGTAATTGAAATTTTATATCATGATAAGATTTCGATTATTTTATTTATATTTACATCATTAAAACTAAAAACAACACAACTATGAAAAAAATTGGAATAATATTTATCGGTTTATTAATGGCTTCTCCATTGTTTAGCCAAAGCGATGTAAAACTTTCTGTATGCGGAAAAACTACCGTAGAAATTAGCAGTTTAGATAAATGCAGATCTGTTGAAGTTGATCAAGATGGATTTAAAGTTTATGGATTTACTGTTTCTTTTGAAACTGCTGATAAAAAAGTGATAAGATTTTCTCTAGAAAATAATGAAATTTTGGGAGATGCTTTAGAAGCAATAAAAAAACATCAACCTACATCAATAAAATTGAGTAACATTAACTTAATTAATGCTGGAGGAGAATCTGTTGAAATTTCAGATGTAACTATTGGATTGAAATAATAAATTATTAATAATTTATTCATAAAAAAACCTAACAGATATATCTGTTAGGTTTTTTTATGCTTTTAATATTACATATTACATGTGAATTACTTCATCGTAAGCGGCAGCTGCAGCTTCCATAACGGCTTCACTCATGGTTGGGTGAGGGTGAACGGTTTTAATTAATTCATGTCCTGTAGTTTCTAATTTTCTTACAGCTACTAATTCAGCAACCATTTCAGTTACGTTGTAACCTATCATGTGCCCGCCTAACAATTCACCATATTTAGCATCAAAGATTAGTTTTACAAAACCATCTTTGTGTCCGGCAGCACTAGCTTTGCCGGATGCTGAGAATGGAAATTTACCCACTTTAACTTCGTATCCAGCTTCTTTAGCAGCTTTTTCTGTCATACCAACAGAAGCAACTTCCGGTGAGCAGTAAGTACATCCAGGAATGTTTCCATAATCTAATGGTTCAACGTGCATTCCTTTAATTTTTTCTACACAAATAATTCCTTCAGCAGAAGCTACGTGAGCTAGAGCAGGTCCCGGAACAACATCTCCAATAGCAAAATAGCCTGGAATGTTAGTTTGGTAGTAATCGTTCACAATAATTTTATCTTTATCAGTAACAATACCCACTTCTTCTAAACCAATATTTTCGATGTTAGATTTAATTCCAACAGCAGAAAGTACGATATCACAATCTATAATTTCTTCTCCTTTTTTAGTCTTTACAGTTACTTTACAACCTGTTCCTTTAGTGTCAACACTTTCTACGGATGAATTGGTCATTACTTTTAATCCTGCTTTTTTAAAGGAACGTTCTAATTGTTTAGAAACATCTTCATCCTCTAATGGTACTATGTTAGGTAAGAATTCAACAATAGTTACATCAACACCCATTGCATTGTAGAAGTAAGCAAACTCAGAACCGATAGCTCCTGAACCAACAACTACCATTTTTTTAGGCAATTTAGGTAAAGACATTGCTTCTCTATATCCTATAATTTTTTTACCATCTTGAGGCAAGTTTGGCAATTCTCTCGAACGAGCTCCTGTAGCAATAATGATGTTTGTTGCAGTGTATTCAGTAACTTTTTTGTCGTCACCAGTAACATCTACTTTTTTGCCTGGTTTAAGCTTAGCAGTTCCTTTAATAACGTCAATTTTATTTTTCTTCATTAAGAACTGAATACCATTGCTCATTCCGTTGGCAACCTCACGACTTCGTTTAATAATAGCAGGAAAATCAGCATCAGCACCTTTAATGTTAATACCAAAATCTGAAGCATGGTTGATGTATTCAAAAACGCTAGCACTTTTAAGAAGAGCCTTAGTAGGGATACACCCCCAATTCAAACAAATTCCTCCTAATTCTGCTTTTTCAATAATGGCAGTTTTCATTCCCAATTGAGAAGCTCTGATAGCAGCAACATAGCCACCCGGACCACTTCCTACTACAATTAAATCGTAACTCATATTTTTATTTTTTAGTTTAACTTAAATAGATTGCGAATTTAGGAAAAAGTTGATTGAAACTAAAAATAATATCCTAAATAATAAGCATGCTATTTTTGGAAATATGCTTTACTCTTGAGTGCTTGTGTATTGGTCGAGTTGTTTTTTTAGTTCTTCTTTAGAAATCATTCCATTATGTTTCCATTTTTGTTCTCCGTTTACAAAAAGAATAAAAACAGGTACACCACTAATATTATAAGCTTTTGCAACTTCTTTACTTTTATCAACATCTATTCTATTAACTACAGCTTTGTTGGCATATTCTGTTTCAATTTCATCAATAACAGGAGCCATTTTTTTACATGGAGCACACCAAACGGTATGAAAATCTACTAAAACAGGTTTGTCAGTAGTTATCATGGTTTTGAAATCAGCTAGACTAATGGTTTGAATTTTTTCGTCTGTAGTATTACTTGGAGCAGTTAAAGGGTAGTTGTTTTTTTCCCAAGCCATTGTACCTCCATCTAGGTTATACACTTTGTTAAACCCATTTTTTTGAAGTAATTGAGCTGCTTGGGAACTTCTACCACCGGATTTGCAATACACATAAATAGTTTTGTCTTTTTGCATCATGTTAATTTTGGCTTCAAAATCTTCATCATAAATATTGATGATACTGGCATTAGGGATATGTCCATTAGCAACTTCTTCGGGAGTTCTCACATCTAAAACAATTCCATCTTCTTTTTCTATTAATTCTTTAAAAGTAGCAGCATCCACATTTTTTATAAACTTCTCTGCTTGTGGAACAGTTTGTTCAATAGGTGTTTCTTGTTTTGTGGTGTCTGTCTGACTGTTTCCGCAGCTAGTAATAAATACAGCTGAAATGATAATTAAACTTAGTTGTTTCATATGTTTTTATGATTTAAAAATGTTTGTACGAAATTAAAAAATATCGATAGGATTATTTTAAATGGTTTAAGATTAAATGGTAAATTATCTTAATAAAGTTAGCGTACCTTTAAACGTTTCTGTTTTATCTGTGGTTATTTCAATGATGTAAAAATAAGTACCCTCTGGGCAAATAGCTCCAGAACTTGTTCTACCATTCCACGTAGCATTAACATCAGAGGTTTCAAACATTAACATTCCCCAACGGTTATAAATTTGCATATCTAAATTGGTAACACCTGTACTTTCAATAAAGAAAACATCATTATTTCCATCATTATTCGGGCTAAATACATTAGGTATAGTAAAAGATACAGGAATTTCTAAACAAGAATCTACAACAATATAGTTATTCATCATAATCGTATCAGCTCCAAAAGCATTACTTACAAAAAGTGTCACATCATAAATCCCTGTTGAGTCATAACAAATTCCTTGTGGATGTTGTAGGGTAGAAGTAGCAGGTGAAGCGCCTTCGAAAAACCACAACCATGAAGTAGGAGTGTTGGTACTCAAGTCAGTAAAATCGATACAGTCGTTTATACAAATAGTTGTATTAGTTGTATTTAAGATTGCTGTAGGTATGCCACAACTAACAACAGAAATCGTTACACTATCTTGATTTTGACAGCCATTTATGTCAATTCCTGTTACAATATATGTTGTTGTAGATGTTGGTGTAACCGTTTGAGATGGTCCCATTACAATAGTATTACTCCATGAATACATATTAGCCCCTGAAGCAGAAATAGTAGCAGAGCTGCCATTACAAATAGTAGTGTCGTTACTAGCTACTATTGTAGGAAGAGGATTGACCGTAATAAAGTTACTCATAAAGATGGAATCAGTACCATTAGCATTAGTTACCACAAGAGCTACATTAAAAGTTCCTGAAGTTGGATAACAAATATTAGTTGGATTTTGTTGTGATGAAGTAGGAGTAGAAGAACCAAAGAAGTGCCACGACCAACTTGTAGGTGTTCCTGTGCTTAAATCAGTAAAGCTAATACATTCATTTATACAAATAGTAGAATCTGAAGCACTAAAACTAGCAACAGGGAAATTACAAGGAACAACATAAGCTGTTACGGGAATTAAATAAGGAGCCGGACAAGCTCTAACCCAATAAGTTGTGTTAGCAGTTAATACAGGAGTAGTAAAGCTAGTTCCTGTGTTAACTAAATTTCCGTTAAATTGAGCATCAAACCATTCTATGGTTGTTCCACTTGGAGGTGTTCCAATTAATGAAGCAGTTAATGTGGCAGTTGAATTACTACAAGTAGAATCGTTATTTACAAGAATATCAAAACTATTAATGGTTTCGTTTGGTAAACCACCCCCCCCCATAGTAGCACCATTAGGAGGGAATTGAGAGACAAAAGGAGAGTTAGTCACACCATTCATTCCTCCATTAGCAAATCGGTTGGGCGTTCCTGCTGAAATAGCAATGTAACCACCACCGCCTCCACCACCAGGTCCTTCTCCTTCATCAATACTAGCAAAAACACCAGCAACTAAAGTTTGATTACCACCATTACCACCATTAGCGGCAATACTGTCTGTAATGGCTACATTTCCAGTAGTTTTTAAGATGATGGTACCACCACCACCAGCACCTCCGGGAGCATCTCCTCCGGCAAGTTGTCCAAAACCGGCACTTCCCGGATTAATATCTACACCATTAGCTCCGTGAGCGATAATTTTTCCACTACCTGTAATATCAGCATAGGTAGATAAGAAAATAATTCCTCCACCATTACCACCATCTGTTGCATAGGCGTTATCCCCATCTCCGGCACCACCACCGCCTCCCATAAATATTTTCCCGGTAGAGTAATCTAATGGTCTTCCACCAAGCCCACCTGCTATTCGTCTGTTATCACCGCCCCAATTTGTATTACCTGGAGCCTCAGTTAATTCATTTCTATCATTTCTTAAAATAGAGTATCCACCTCTTCCTCCTCCGGAAGATATTGTTGTTGAAGATAAAATTGGTTCTAAGTTCCAAGCAGTAATATAGTTGGCACTGCTGATATCAGGGTTTCCAACACCATCATTCCAGTTGTTTATGTTACCAGCGTTGGCACCACCTCCTCCGCCTGCATTATGGGCATTTCCACCACCACCAGCATTGGCTGCTGCTCCTCTGCAATAACCGGCACCTCCTGCATTAAAAGTAGCATAAATACTTTGATCTCCTGCAATTCCTTCTCCTTTTTCAGCTCCTTCTGCCTGATTGGCATCTGCATATCGTAGTCCTCCATAAACTGTTGAAAAACTAGTTGTTAAAGCAGTTCCTCCTCTAAAACCTAATCCGGTAACATCAATTTTACCACCTGCATTTATAGTGGTTTGACCCAATACTTCAACAGCCAAAACACCTCCACTTGTTGCATTCCAAGCGGTTGTAGTTAAATTTCCACCATTATTAATAGTTAGAGTAGTATACCTAGGAACTCTTATTATTAAAACTCTTCCGCTAGCGGTATAATTTAAAGATAGCGGACAATCTAAATTAATAGTTGTTGCATTTGGAACACTTGCAACCTGAACCAGCTCGTAATTCCCAGCGTTATTGTAATTAGTTATTCTTCCCCATGTAGGGAAAAATTTAGATGAGTTAGCATTTGGACTAGCAATAGTATCTTCAACAGAAGCTCCCTGAACTTGATAAATCATTATTAAATCGCCTTGCGCAAGCGGATTACTGAAATTAGTAGCTAAAGCACTATTGTTAACAGTAATACTTGTAACTCCTGCATTAGCATTAGCGCTAAGCATAGTGTAAGCATTAACTACCTCTGTTGTTGATATAATTTTAGCACCGTCTTTTCCTCTTTGAGCAAAAGCGACATTAATAACAAAGGATAATATAATTAATAGTGTTAGGTTTTTTAATTGCATAATGTTTTTTTGAATTATTACAACAATAAAGACTACTTAACTTCTTTAAAAGTTGCTTAAAAAATAAAAAACACCAAATATAAGAGGATAGTTTAGCTAAATGAATAAAATATTACTTCATTTATTGTGTTCCTAATTTAGCTAATAATTGATAATGGCTTTTCAATGCTCCAAAAAATGATGGGTTAGAATAATAAGGCAATTGAAATTCTTGAGCAGTTTCTCTAACTATTTTTGAAATTTTTCTGTAGTGAACATGACAAATATTTGGAAACAAATGATGTTCAATTTGAAAGTTTAATCCACCAACAAACCACGATAAAATTCTATTGTTTTCAGCAAAGTTGGCAGTAGTGTATAATTGATGTACTGCCCAATTGTTTTCAATGTTTCCGCTTTCATCAGGTAGAGGGAAGGAGGTTTCGTTTACTACGTGTGCTGCCTGAAAAATGGTGGATAATATTAATCCGCAAACGTAATGCATTACAAAGTAGAAAATTAAGGTTAACCACCATTGTTGGTTGGCAAAGATTAAGGGAATAACTAATATTTGTAAGAAATAAAGTGCTTTTACAATAACTAAGTTAAGATATGCTTTTTTGTAGGTTATTCCTTGTGTTTTCAATAAATCCATTTTGTGATATCTTCTCAGTTGAATAAAATCTTTTTTTAAGGACCATGAAACGGTTAATAAACCATATAAAAACCAAGCATAATATTTTTGAAAACGATGGGCTTTATATTTTTTTTGATGTATTGAAAACCGCATCAAACCACCGGAATCCAAATCTTCATCATGGTCATGAATATTGGTAAAAGAATGGTGTAACACATTATGTTGAATTCTCCAATTAATGTAGCTTCCACCAACTAAATTGATTAAATAACCAAGAGACTTATTGGTTTTTTTGTTTTTTGAATAAACATCATGGTTTGCATCGTGCATAATAGATAAGCCTATTCCCGCCATTCCTGTTCCCATGATTATCCAAAGTAGTAATACCACTAAGTTACTTTCGAAAACATTAAAAACAACTAAAAAGTAAGGTACTAAATAAAGTAGCAACATAAAAATGGTTTTAATAACCATATTGCTATTTCCAAATCGTGAAATGTTATTGGATTTAAAATAGAGATTTATTCTCTTTCTTAGTTCTTTAATAAATTCCGGTTGGTTGTTTGGATTGAATTTTACTCCTTCAGTGTTCATGTACTATTGTAAATAATAAAATACAAAAGTACTAAATTAATAACTAAGAAAATTAATCTTCTGATTCGTCCATGGTGTGATATACGTTTTGTACATCATCGTCCTCTTCAATTTTTTCGAGTAATTTTTCTATATCTGCCTTTTGCTCAGGAGTTAATTTTTTTGTAACCTGAGGAATTCTTTCAAAACCTGAAGATAAAATTTCTATGTTTTTTTCTTCAAAATATTTTTGGATGGAACCAAAATTCTCAAAAGGAGCATATATAATTATACCATCTTCATCTTCAAAAACTTCTTCAGCACCATAATCTATTAGTTCTAGTTCAAGTTCTTCCACATCAAGTCCTGATTTTTCTACTCTAAAGTTGCAGGTGTGGTCGAACATAAAAATTACAGATCCCGAAACACCTAGGCTTCCATCACATTTGTTAAAGTAACTTCTAATGTTGGCAACTGTTCTGTTGTTATTGTCTGTAGCTGTTTCTACTAAAACAGCAATTCCGTGTGGACCATAGCCTTCTAGTATAACTTCTTTATAATCAGAAACGTCTTTTGAAGTAGCTTTTTTTATAGCTCTTTCAACGTTTTCTTTAGGCATGTTGGCTGCTTTAGCATTTTGGATAACAGCTCTTAATCTAGAGTTAGATTCCGGGTCGGGACCACCATCTTTAATAGCAATTACAATGTCTTTACCAATTCTAGAAAAAGTACGGGCCATTTGTCCCCATCTTTTAAACTTTCTCGCTTTTCTAAATTCAAAAGCTCTTCCCATGATTAAAAAAATTAAATGTTGTTGTTGAAATATTGATAATTAGAATTATTTATTTTCAAATAGTCCGTGCAGTTCAGCATCTATAGAGTTGATAATCTTTCCTAAGTCTTCAGCTTTTTCAGAAAAATTATTGTTATCAACATCTACAATTAAAAGCTTACCCTGATCGTAAGTGGAAATCCATGCTTCATATCTTTCGTTTAATCGTTTTAGGTAATCTAACCTAATACTTTCTTCGTAATCTCTACCTCTTTTTTGAATTTGGTTTACTAAGGTAGGTACGGAAGCTCTTAAGTAAATTAATAAATCAGGAGGAGTGATAAAACTTTCTTGAAGTTTAAAAAGTGAAAAATAAGTTTCAAAATCTCTAGTAGTCATTAAGCCCATTGAATGTAAGTTAGGAGCAAAAATGTAAGCATCTTCATAAGTTGTTCTATCTTGAATAACTGTTTTTTTACCTTTTCTAATTTCTTGAATTTTACTGATACGGCTAGTCATATAATATACTTGTAGGTTAAATGACCAACGTTGCATATCGTTATAAAAATCGTTCAAATATGGGTTGTCATCCACATCTTCAAAATGTGGTTCCCATTTATAATGTTTGGCTAATTGAGTTGTTAAAGTAGTTTTACCGGAACCTATGTTCCCTGCTATTGATATTAACATAAAATTTAGTTTCTGTTATTGCGGTTAAAAGTACAAAAATAGAAGTTTTTATAAGCTATTTTTATTCTTTAATTGATTTTATCAATAAGAAGTTCATTTTTTTTGGTTTGAAGGTAAATGTATTTTCCTTCTAATCTAACAGATATTATAGGTTCTTGAGTAGTCAGTTTGTATTGTTGAATGTCTAAAGTAAAAAAATCATAAGTCATTACTGAATTGTTTTCAGCTATATAGATGATAAATTTTTCTTTCACTTGAAAAGTGCTTAAACCATAAATAGGAATGGTTTTTATGTAAGTACCAAAATTATCGAACACTAGAATGCCATTTTTAGGGTCGTTTAGGTAAACTTGGTTATTGTGTTCTACTAAAAAGTTAGGTTGGATGTTTTTGTTTAGTAAGTTACTCAAATTAGCAGAAGTGTTGGAAGTGGTTAAGTCTTGATTTTTTCGGACAAGCTCAAACCTTAGTGGATTGTAATACCACATTCCGTTGTTGTAAGAGCGACAAACTAAAGAGGTTTCTTCTAAATTGAGTTGCGTTAAATCTATAACGGTTGAAGTGGGAGAGAGGGTATTATCTAGAATTAGTATTTTGGTAAAATCTCTGAAATAAACGATAATTTTTAAGGGGTTACTTACATCTACACTAGCAATTTTACCTAATAAATTATTGCTATAAGTGTACTGAAGTTCGCCTTTTATGTTGAATTTCTTTATCTCAACATCATTAATATCGTAGTAATTTCCGAATTGATCGGTGGTGAAAGTAGTGCCTTTTAGCGGGACTTTTTTAGGTTGACTAAACAATACAAGCGTTGAAAATGCCAGAACGATTAGTATTGTTAGTTGTTTTTGCATAATAGGTTAAATTAAAAGTGAATTTATAAAGCTCTAAAATTATACCATTTTTTGGAATATTAAAACGAATACAATTATTGACTTATTGGCAATAGTTGTAACATTTCTTCAACAAAACTTCTGTTGTTCGATAAGCGAGGTATTTTATGTTGCCCACCTAGTTTATTTTTAGATTTTAACCATTGGTGAAAAGTTCCTTTAGCAATAGGAATAAGTTCCGGTGGAGATAAAATCATGTCTTTATGTCGTTTGGCTTCATAATCAGAATTGAGGTTTTTAAGTTCTTCATCTAAAATAGTAGTAAAGTGGCTTAAATTATCAGGAGTTTTTTCAAACTCTATTAACCATTGGTGTTTTCCTGATTTTTTAGATTCAAAATAAACAGGAGCAGCAGTAAATTCGTTTATTATGGCATCAGTTTTTTCGCAAGCAACAGCAATGGCTTTTTCGGCATTATGTATCATCAATTCTTCACCAAAAGCATTTATAAAATGTTTGGTTCTTCCTGCTACTTTAATTCTAAAGGGAGCAATAGATGTAAACTGAACAGTATCGCCTAATCTATAACGCCACAAACCGGCATTAGTGCTGATAACCATTTCATAAACTTTATTTAGCTCAACTTCTTCTAAAGGATACGTTTTTGGGTTACTTTCTTCACTATGCTCGACAGGAATAAACTCGTAAAAAATGCCATAATCTAGCATCAACAACATTTCTTTAACCTTAGCTTGATCTTGAATACCAAAATAGCCTTCCGAAGCATTATAGTTCTCGTAATAATTCATGTTTTGCGAAGGAATAATTTTTTCGAATTGTGCTTGATAAGGCGAGAAATTTATTCCGCCATGCATATATAATTCTAAATTGGGCCAAATGTCTAATAAATTATCTGTTTTATTAAGTTCTAAAATTCTTTTTAATAAGACTAATGTCCAAGAAGGAACACCGGAAATATTAGAAACATCTTCTTTAGAAGTGCTTATAGCCATTTTCTCAATCTTTTCTTCCCATTCTTCCATTAAAGCGATTGCTAATTCAGGAACCCTTCTAATTTCTACCCAAAACGGAAAATTTTTCATGATGATGGCAGATAAATCTCCAAAATAAGAATCGCCATTAAACTGATTGAGCTTGCTGCTTCCGCCTACTACCAAAGTTTTCCCTAAAATTAGTTTAGAATTTGGATGGTTATGGTGATAAATTGCCAATAAATCTTTTCCTCCTTTGTAATGACAGTTTTCTAAAGATTCTCTGCTAACAGGAATAAATTTGCTTTTACCTGTAGCTGTACCGGATGATTTTGCAAACCACTTAATTTCGGAGTGCCATAATATATTTTGTTCACCTTGTTTAATTCTTGAAACATAAGGCTCAATATCTTCATAAGATTGGAGCGGAACTTTATTTATAAAATCGTGGTAATTTTTAATGTTTTGATAATCGTGTTGCTTTCCCCACTTGGTATTTTTTGCATCGGTTAATAACCTAGAAAGTAATTCATGCTGAACATTAATAGGGTATTTCATAAACAACTCCATTTGATGGATACGTTTTTTTATAAACCATGAAAAAACAGAGTTGATTATTTCCATAACATTTGTTGTTCAAAATCAATGTTATAAAAGTAGATTTTTTTTTTAAGAAAAATAGAAAGAGTTATAATAATGTGTTATTAAGCTTTTTAATAAGCTCTAATATTTGAGGAATTACCAAATGCTCGTTGTCATTTTTAATAATGAAATCTGCCTGAGTAATTAATTTTTCTTCGGGGAGTTGTTTACTCATTCTTGCGATAACTTCTTTTTCAGTAACATTATCCCGCTGCATTACTCGTTTTATTCTTTCTTTTTCGGGAGCAGTAACAACAATAATTTTATCAGCCTGTTTGGCAGCACCCGATTCTATTAAAATAGCTGCTTCTTTAATTAAAATAGGAGCGTGGTTGTTTTTGCTTACCCAAGTCTCGAAAAGTTTTTTTACTGCCGGATGAATAATCTTGTTGAGTTGTTGAAGTTTATCTTCATTATTAAAAACAATATTGGCTAAGGCTTTTTTGTCGAGTTGATTTTGTTCATTATAAACATTTCCAAAAAGCTTAATAATTTGTTGTTTTATTTCAGGATGGGAATAAAGTTGTTTAGCTTCGATATCGGAATTGAAAACAGGAATTTTTAAGACATCAAAAACTTCGGCAATGGTAGATTTTCCACTACCGATACCACCGGTAAGTCCAATAATAATGGGTTTTGTAACCGATTTATTCATGATTATTAGGATAAAAAAATGGAGAAAATTAACTTTTCTCCATTTCTTCAGCTGAAAATTCTTTTGCTATAGCAGCTTTTTCAATTTTTAATCTGTTGCCGCCTTCAACTTCAATAATTGCTGTTTCGTCTTTCACTTCAACAATTTTTCCGTGAATTCCTCCAATGGTAACAATTTTAGCACCTTTCTGAAGAGCTTCTCTAAACTTTTTAAGGTCTTTTTGTTTTTTCATTTGAGGTCTTATCATAAAGAAATAAAATACTAGAAAAATAAGACCAAACATTAATATCGTTTGTAATCCACCGCCTTGTTCTCCTTCAGGAGATGCCATTAATAAAATTGTGTTCATTTTTTTAATTTATTGTTATTTGTAAATAATATTAGTTAGATGATGGGGCTAAAATTTCTCCTTTTAAAGCAATAACCTTAGTATTTGGAATAGTATTAGCCACTAAGGTAATGGTTTTGTTTTGTAATCCTGATTTCCCTTCTGAATTAAAAATGACTTCAATTTCTCCTTTTTCTCCCGGCTTAATAGGTTCTTTCGGCCATTGAGGTACTGTACAACCACAGCTTCCTTGAGCTGATGAAATAATTAAGTTGCTTTTCCCTACATTTCTGAATTTAAACACTGTCTTAACGGATTCTCCCTGAGTAATTTTGCCAAAGTCTTTTACTTCTTCTTCAAACTCAAAAAATGGTAAATTATCTTGGTCAACAGTTGCAGAGTCAGCTGCAGTTATTGGGTTATTAATTAAATCTGATGTAATCTGACTTTCTTCTTCGTTTCCGCAAGCAAAAAGTAATGTACTAAATGCTACTACATACAATAGTTGTTTCATGTCTTTATTTTAATAAATTTTTTAGGTGACAAATATACTTATTCTATAAGGATGGGAAAGTGCTTAGAAACAAAAAAGGTTATTTTTTCATAAAAATAACCTTTTTTGTAAGCTGTTTAATGGTATAAACTTATTTATAGTTTTTAATAGCTTCTTCTAATCTTGTTTTGTAAGCAAAAGGTTTACCGCTTTCTTTAGCACCTGCTTCGCCTAATTCAATCGCTTTTTTTGCACTGGCAATAGCGCCTTTGTTATCGCCTTTAGCATGTAATACATCAGCTTTTACCCAATAAGAGAACCAGTATTCTTGAGCTTTAATAGATTCGTTTATCCAAGTTAACGCTTTATCTAATTCCATATTATTATCTGCACAATACTTAGCACAGTTTCTGTAAACACTAGCTTTGTTTTTATCAGTAGCTTCAGCAATAGCAGTTTCAATATTTTTCCATGCTTTGGTTTTTACATCAACATCAATTTTTAGTTGAATAAGGGTTTTGTTCCAAGCTAATTGTAACATACCATTTTCAATTCGTACATTTTCAAAAGAAAATTCCATGGTTTCTTGGTGACAACCTTCTTTAGCTGCAACCGTTGCAGAGAAAATATCATTTGCTTCATCATAACTACCTGTTCCCCAGGCATCAGTAGTAGTGTTAAAAACCACTTTCCATTCTTTTTCACCAGGGAAGGTAAATAAGGCGTATGTTCCTGCTTTCACTTCTTTTCCCTCTACTTTTACATCGTCAGAAAAAGTGATAAGTGTGTTTAGGTTAGCTCCGGTTCTCCAAATTTCATTGTAAGGAACTAATCCTCCAAAAATTTCTCTATCGTTAACATTTGGTCTGGAATAAACCACTGTAACATCTGTTAAACCAATTGTTTGTTTTACTTCTGCCGAAGAGCTTGGCTTTGGCAAGTCTTGAGCATTTAC
>DATCTM010000031.1:0-18475 GCA_036567945.1 Vicingaceae bacterium | reverse complement strand
ATAAGTTAGACCAGAACCGGAAGCATAAATGGTAATAGAACCATCATTAGCCCCACAAGCAGATTCATTAGTAAAAGGGATAGAATCAATAATAGGTAGTGGATTAACGGTAATAATTACAGTATCCGTATTCTGACAACTATTGGCATCTGTACCGGTAACCACATAAGTGGTGGTTGTAGTTGGGCTAACCGTATGAGATTGACCGTTTCCTAAGCTGTTATCCCAAGTATAAGAAGAAGCACCCGAAGCGGAAATAGTAGTAGAGCTACCATTACAAATAGCAGTATCATTGCTAGCAAGTACTGTAGGGGCAGGGTTGACGCTAATAGTACCAGTTGCTGAATCTGGAGCACATGAACCTGTGGTAGTTACAGTATAGTTAAATACACCAGATTGAGTAGGAGTGCCACTAATAGTAAACGTTCCACTAGC
Organism: Vicingaceae bacterium; assembly: GCA_036567945.1. Classification (GTDB taxonomy): domain Bacteria; phylum Bacteroidota; class Bacteroidia; order Flavobacteriales_E; family Vicingaceae; genus BRH-c54. The sequence continues at coordinate 18,040 of DATCTM010000031.1, read as the reverse complement.
AAAATTGCCGTTTACTCCGGTAGGTAAGCCAGTAGCACTAGCCCCTGTTCCACCACCAGTTACCGAATAAGTAATATCAGTGATAGGGGTGTTTATACAAACGGTTTGTGAGTCTGTACCAGCAGCAGAAGTTAGAGTTATCGTATCGTTAGGGTTTACGGTAACTATTACAGCTGGGGAAGATCCACCCCCACAACCACCAGATACCGTATAACTACCGGAGGATGTTACTGTAATACTTTGTGTAGTTGCTCCAGTACTCCATGTGTTGCCAGTAGGAGAACTTGATGTCAATATAACACTATCTCCCTGACAAAAAGTGGTAGGACCACTAGCCGAAATAATAGGTGTAGTGTTAGTGTCTATAGTAATGGTCAAGGTGTCATATAAGGGACATTTAGTTCCAGTTACATTAACTATAAATGTTGATGAACCAGGACCAGGGATAACAGCTGTAGGATTTTGAATGTTTGGATCAGAAACACCTCCAGCTGGAGACCAATTGTAAGATAATATTACAGGTGGTGCATCACAAGTAGTAAACCTTATGTTTGGTCTATCACTACTTGATACTGGACTTGCTGTTGATGAACAAACTGTAGAGTTATCTGCCACTTTTCTTATTACTGATGTATAAGGAGTTGTTGTCCAATAAGTAGATATATTTCTTGTCCAAGAAGAATTATTAAAACAAAATTCAACAATAATATTTGATATACCATCCCAATCAAAAGAGTTGTCAAACACATGTGTATTCCATCCGGTAGTAACGGTATAACTAGGGTTGTTGTAAACTGTAGAAAGACCTGTTTCCCAGGAAGTAAGATTTGAGGTGTTAGTACATCCCATTTTGATTTCAACATTTTCATAAACAGTTGTACCAGTGTTTAAGGATGCTACATTAAAAGCGAGTTCACTAATAGTTCCTGATTGCATACCTGCCGCTATAAGGTCAGCTGCCGTGTATAAAATTTGATGTTTTGCTCCCCAATAATAGTTTCCGTAAGGTGCTGGATATTGTGTTTGGCTATTAAAAGTTGTTCCTGTACCAATAGTTGCTTGATAAGGTGTGCCCGCACAAGTAGTATTATTTGTTCCACAAGGAATGGAAGCACTTGGTTGAGGACCACTAACAATAGCATTTAACTGAACAGTATCTCCCGGACATACTGCTGTATCTGGTACTGCCGTTACATAATTAGTGGTATCAATATAAACTGCAACAGTATCATTTCCTACACATTGAGGGTTGGCTAATTCAGTAACGTTTACTTGATAAATAATACTATTATTAATGGTTGCTGTAGGGTTTGGAATGGTTGGGTTTGATAAGCCGGTAGTGGGTGTCCAACTATAACTGTAATTTGTGGTTGGTACCGCGTCACACATGGTAAATCTTATATTGGCTCGGCTGGTAGTACGTGTTCCAGTACTATCTAAACAAGCAAGTCCAGAACTTGAATTTGTTCTCTGTAAGGTATAATATCTTGGAAATGTACTGGTATAGGCAGTAGACAAACTTGACGAAAAACCAATATCTGTACAAATTTCTACAGCAATATCAGAAGTACCATCCCATCTATAGGTATCATCAAAAGTAATAGTATTCCATCCTGCAGTAGGAGTGAATAAATAATTTGTTTTTACTGGCATTAACCCTTCAATAAAATAGTCTGTATAACTGGTAAATTCACCTTGATTTGTACAGCCAATTTTAATGTTAATCACACCTGACGTAGGTGTCGCTGGTAAAGATGTAATGTTGAATGCTAATGCAGTTATGTTTTTACCTCCACCTGTAGTTGCAGCTATTTCACTAGCTGGATAAATTATTTGAATTTTTTTAGAAGGAAGAAGTAGACCACCGTAAAAAGGGCTTGCAGTGGTGCTACTATAAGTACCAGTTCCTATTTCAACATCACTAGGAGGACCAGTACAAGGATAATTAACAATACCACAAGGTTGCATAAATGCTGTAGAGAGTTGTACCTGCTCTCCAGCACAAACAACATCTTTGTCTGTAGTAGCGAAAACAATAGGAGCTTCTCCATTTATGGTAACTTTAACAGAGTCTTGTATTGTACACCCTGTATTTGAAGTAGCAGCAACATAAAATGTCTCTGTGAGTTGAGGATTTGCATAAGTAGTAGAACTATTCGTACTACTTAGAGAAGTACTTGGGTTCCAAGAATAAGTAAAAGGAGCAAAACTAGAAGGGCTACCTGTTGCTTGCAATAGAACATTTTGGTTCCTACAAATAGTGGTGTCATCAGTAACGGTTAAGGTAAAATCGGGAACAACAAAAACAGTAACTGTATCAGTATTGATACACCCAGAAGCAAGATTACTTGTGACTATATAAGTTGTAGTTGCTGAAGGTGATGCTAATGGGTTGGAACAATTAGTACAACTTAACCCTGTTGAAGGTGACCAGTTAAAATTGGAACCACCTGTTGCTTGCAGTTGAACAGGTCCGCCAGCAGGACAATAATATTTATCTGGACCTGCAGATGTTGCAGTAATAACATCTACGGTATAGGTAAAAGAATTAATACCAGGTACTGGACATGCACCATCATTAATGGTTACTACAAATGAAAATGACCCTCCACTTCCTGCTGGTGCAGTCCATGAAAAACTGCCTGTTAAGGGATTGGATCCAGATGAAGAAAAAGTAGAGCCTGTTAATACAGAAGTAATGTTGGTAGTCATACTTAAACTATCTGCAGCATTAGGGTCATTAAAAATAGCATCGAATGAAAAATATTGCCCTTCACACATTTCGATAGTAAAATTACCTGTTTGAGTAGCGGTACCACTAAAATTTGTGATTGATCCTCCTGATGGGTCTGGAGGAGTGTTAGAACAACTTTGTACAACAAATTGGAAGTCTCTAGAAACAGTTCCCAAGGATACTCCATTTATATCAAATTCTTCTACCTGTACTACAACTATAAAATTTCCTATCATAGTTGGTGTAAAGTTAATTTGTCCGGTACTGTTATTTATAGTAATACCAGGTATTGGAGCAGTTCCAGAATAACCGGCATTATAAGTTACATTTGTACCAGGACCACTTTTAGCAGGTATTAGTGTAAAATAAAGCGAATCTGCATCAGGATCTATAACTCCTAAATTATAGGATACTGGATTGTTTACACATACATATGGAATTGGTTGAGCAGTAAAATATGCAGAGTTATTACATGGGTCATTCACACTACTCATGGTAGTTTCAACATAAAAATCAAGAGTTTGACTATTGGATACATTTACTGAAGTATTTCTAGCATTTAAACTATAAGCTATTGTCCAACTATTACAAGGAGCAGGAAAAGTAACCATTCCTTTATATATATATTCTTGCATACCAGGTAAGTTACCTCCATTACAAGAACTATTAGATGCTTGCGAAGGACATAATTGAGACACCTCTGTATTACAGGAAGATGCTGGAGTACAATTAACACCTGTATTACTAGGGTTTCTGAGGGTAAGAGATAGGTTACTTGGATTTACGAGGCCACAAGAATTAGTAAAAGATACACTTGCAGTTGTTGACATGGTAATACCACTACAATCTCTATACAGTTTTAGTGTTATTTCATATTGGTTTGGACCAACGCAAGCATAAGTTATATCACCTCCTGAGACATGTGATGCAATAGAAGTGTTACTTAAAATTAGAAGTAAGAGTAGGGTGCCGAAGATGTTTTTTACTGCTCTCATTTTGTTGTTTTTTTAGTTAATTATAAACATGTTAATAGTCTGCCTAACAAATAATTTGATAGGATTTTGATGATAATTTTTGGAAAAATAGGTTGTTATAGAGATAACATCTATTTAACTTTTATCATTTAATTATTTTAAATACCAGCCGCTGGGAAGTTTCTAGTTCTAACTCTAATAAGTAGGTTCCTTTAGATAAATTTGAGACATCAATATTTTCCTGATAGAGTTCACTATAGATAAGCTCTCTATATATGGTGTAAATCCTTACATGCTTAACAGTAATGTCAGTAGTTAATTTTTTTATAGTTAGTTCGTTATTAATCGGATTAGGATAAACAGAGACTTTATCTAATAAATTTTCTTTTTCATTTAGTCCAACGGATTTAGGTTCAGTAACATATATGTTGGTATTAAAGGTGTCGGCCGGTAATAATCCATTAGCTATAGGCCAAACAACCACAATGTTACCACCTAATCTATATCCATTTTGATTGAGTATATTGTCGTTGAAAGGGATGTCCACATTCCCATTAAGAAAGTTTACTACGTTAATAAAACCTATTGTATCAATCGAGGCAACACCTAGAGAACTATCTACTCCTGCGACTAAGTAAACAGTTCCACTATAAGGTGTTGCTCCTAGATTGTTTATTCTAACATTAAAATTTAGGTTCGAACCTAATGGCAAAGTATCTTGTAAAATACTTTGTTGTGTAAACGCTGAGTCTATAGTAAGTTGGGCACTTCCTATTAGCGGAAACAAAAACAAAAGGTGTATAATTAGTATTGTTCTTTTCATAGCATTTTTAAATTTCGTTTGTAGAATATTTTGTTAAATTTTTCAATCAATTGTTAAATATCATATTCTTACACTAAATTAAGAATCAATTTAAAATGGTTTTTATCAATTTCATCAAAAACTTACTCGTTTAATATCTGCCTGAAAGTTAAAAACATTAAATATTAATTAAAAAAAGAGTTGAATAAAAGTTTTAGAACCACTTATTGGCCGTGATTAAAATAAAAAACTTTATGTTTTATCCTTTTAAATTAGGCGGAAAACACCTTTGTTTAATAAAATAATCTAGTTGGTTCTAAAACTTTCTTTACAAAACCTTTTAATGTTTATGTTGTTTTGTTTGCAATAAGCTCACTAAAAACAAAATAAATAATTAATACCATGAAATATATGAACTATGTTACCTTTTTCTTATATAGAATTTAAACTTCACCTTTACTATTACACTATGCACAATTAATTATTATAATTGTTGATACTAAAAATGTTACCTATTATTTATAGTTTAGTGTAATGGTGTTTTATTAAATTCACTACTAAGTTACGAATGGAATTCAAATAAGTTTAGTAATTTTATGAAAAATCTTACGCGTTTAAAATGGATAAATTATATCAAATTATTGCATCTTTGTCAACAGAGGAGTGTAGAAACCTAAAAATCTTACTAACTCGAACAAATGATTCTGAAGATAGAAAAGATATTATGTTGTTTGATTATGCTAGAAAAAAAGCATCTTCATTAGATGAAGATTATATAGCAAACAAACTTTATGATACAGGTAAAAATTCTTTTTATCGTTTAAAAAACAGACTTAATAATGATATTAATAAAAGTTTGCTATTTTTTCATTATAATGATAATAACTATTTTAATACCTTGAATTTAATATCATTAGCCAAGTTGTTTAACAATAAAGAAGAGTTTCAGTTGGCTCATATTTATTTGATGCAAGCAGAAAAAAAAGCCATTAAAAATGAGTTTTATAATTTATTAGATTTAATATACAATGAATTAATTAGTCTATCTATTAAAAGTTTAAAGTTTAATCCCGAAGATTATCTAAAAAAAAGAATTGAAAATTTTAAGGTTGTACAAATTATTCATGAAATTGATCACTTACAAGCAACTCTTACCTATCAAATTAAAACGTCTCAAAATTATACACCCAAAAAAAATCCCGATCAAAACATACTTTTACAACAGAAAATAACAGAATTAATTAATGACCCTAAAGTTAAAGATAGTCAACGATTGCAATTTAAAGTTTATCATTCTGTGAGTAGAATTTTATTACAACAACATGACTATGTTGCATTGGAAGATTATCTGAAAAATACATATCAAAAGTTTACTGAAAATAAATTATTTAATAAATCCAATCACGATTCAAAGCTGCAAATGCTTACCTATTTAATAAATTCACTTTTTAAAAATGAAAAAATAGAAGAATCTCTTTCTTACACTAAAGATCTTTATGTAGCTATACAAGAGTTTGACAATTTACATTATAAAAAATATCTATTTTATTATTATAACTCATTGGTGATTAACTACCAAGTGTTTGATAAACAAAAGGCAATAAGTGTTTTAGAGGAAGCTAAAACTAGAAAAGAAATCCAAAACTTAACTATTTATAGTTTGTTTATTTATTTAAATTTGGCTGTATTGTTTTTTGACTTAAAGCAATTTAATTCAGCTAGAAAAAATATAGCAAAGCTAAAAATTCATGAAAGCTTTAAAAATCTGGATAAAATGCTACAATATAAAATAAGTATTTTTGAGTTACTTATTATTTCTGAATTAGATGATATTGAATTGTTTAATTATCAATTAAAAAATTTCAAAAAAATATTTAAAAATGCTTTTCCACTAAAAGAAATAAAAAGAGATAACGATTTTGTTGAGTTACTAATACAAATGAAAAAAAAGAATACGAGTGTAACTAAAGAAGAATTAAAAAAATTCATTAAAAAATATAAGGATGCCTCAGAATCAGATATTATTAATTATAATGAATGGCTAAACACTAAAATAAGTTAAATTCTTATGTTATAGCATTATGATTAGACATCATAATTTAGATATCCAAAAAATAATGCTCAACTTTGCTGCATTAATAAAAAATAAAATAAATATAAACAGATGAAAAACCTATCATTAGTACTTAATGCAGTAATGGGTATTGCTATTATTATATTGTTTTACTTACAATTCTCTAGTAAAACTGTGGCTCCTACCGAACAACAAACAGAAGAAGGTACAACTACAGAAGCAATTGAAGAAATGATTGTAAGCAATGATAGTTCTAATTCTAAAATAGGATACATTAATGTAGATTCGCTACAAATAAAATACAAATTGTACGATGAGTTAAAATCTAAATTAGAGAAGAAAGAAAAATCGTACGATGCTCAATTGAAAGCCAAGTCTCAAGATTTTCAAAAGAAAATTGAAGATTTTAGAAAAAAAGCCCCTAACATGACACAGTTTGAAGGAGAATTAAAACAAAAAGAGTTGGCAGCAGAAGAAGAAAAACTTTACCAAATGAGAGAAGAGTTTGCTCAGCGTTTCGAAAAAGAAATGATTGAATTAAACACTCAATTATATAAAGCTATAAAAGATTATATCAAACAACACAATGAGTTAACCAAATATGATATTATTATTGGCGAGTCTCAAACTAGAAACTTTGTCTTAGATTTTAATAAAGATATTGATATTACCAATGACATAGTAAAAGGATTAAATAAAAAATACAACGAAGATAAAGCTCCTAAAACAAAACCATAATCCAAATATTCCCAATTAATAAATTGTTTTATTTATGTTAATCGCCAAAGAAAAAGAAAAAACCAATTTAGCCGAATATATTCTGTATATGTGGCAAATAGAAGATTTAGTAAGGTTTAATGAGTTTGATATTGACAAAATTTACGATGTTATAATCGATAAGTTTGAGACTACGCCAGAAATGAAAGCAGAAATTAAACTTTGGTACGAAAATATCATTAAAAACATGCTTAAACAAGGTATAGCAGAAAAAGGACATTTAGTTGAAGTTAATACCAGATTAGAAGAACTTAATAACTTACATAACTCTCTATTAACCACTGTTCAAGACACAATCTACCAAGAGCAGTATATAAAAACCAAAACAAATATAACGGAGTTCATTCAAAAAACCGATAAGCAAATAAATAATGAGGTTCAGGCTTGTTTGGTGGGTTTATATGGGTTTTTAGTATTAAAGCTTAAAGGCGAAAAAATTTCTGAGGCAACGCAACAAGCAATTCAGTCGTTTAGTGCAATGATGGCTTTACTTACAGACAGATACAATAAATTGCAAAAAGGAGAGTTGAAGTTCAGCAAAGCTTTTAGTAATTAATTTTAGGATTAATTATTTATTGAGTGTTTGAACACACCGTAAGATGTTAAAAAAAATCGTTTTCATACTACTATTAGTAAGCTCTTATTTAGAGTTTAGGGCTCAATGTGTGCCGGGTTCTCCTCCATTGCCAACAGTGGTAGTAGATTCAGTTTCGGTTTTACCCAACGGAGATATTATTATTTGCTGGCAAGCAAGTACTGTTCCTGATATTTTGGAGTATGATATTATCATGTTCGACCCCATTACTTTGGCAGATTTAACTATAGCAACTATCCCTGCAGGTGGTTCAACGTGTTACACTCTTCCTGCTGGTAGTGCTAATAATTTTTCAGACACAGAAGTTAGAGAATATGGTGTAAGAGTAAAAGATAATTGTGGTAACGCTTCTTTAAATGGTGATAATTATCACAATACCATGTTGTTGGAATACGGTATAAATATTTGTGCAGCTTCCATTAATTTTACATGGAATGCTTATGATGATTTTACTTCAGGAACAAATGTGCTTTATGAACTTTTTGTAAGCCAAGATGCAGCTCCTTTTATTTCTGCGGGAACAACCAACAGTACGAACATCACCTACACAGGAGTAGTACAAGGTTCTAATTACCAATTTTATATTAGGACAATTGAAAATAATGGAGCAGGACCAATAACTTCATCAACAAATATTGTGGATATAAGTGCTAACTTTTTTCTTAAAGATCCTAGTTTTTTATATTTATACACTGCTACCGTTGAAGCTCCAACACAAATTGATGTACAGTTTTATGTAGATACCTTTGCAGACGCTAGAGTGTATAATGTTCAAAGAAAACAAAAAATAACAGATGCCTTTGTTACGGTAGGTTCAGTTCCTGCTTTTAAAGGAATGAATCCGTTTATCGTTTTTAATGATTATGATGTTGATGCTGAAGAGACTTCTTATTATTATCAAATAGAAATGGTTAACCTCTGTAATCAGACAAAAATTATATCTAACATAGGTAAAACCATTTTTTTAGAAGCTTATAATGATAAATTAGAACTAACTAACACACTTACTTGGTCGGCTTATGAAGGTTGGTTAGGAAATGTTACCGCGTATGAAATTTACAGGTCTATTGGTGGAATTTGGGAAACTACTCCGCTGGCAACTGTTCCGGCATTGGTTGGAGAAAATACTTATATAGACGATGTTTCTACTACCTTAGAAGGAGATGGAGAATTTTGTTATAAAATTGTTGGTGTAGAAGGTGGAGCTGCTCATCCGGGAGCTTTGCCTCCAGCCAGAAGCTCATCCAATGAAGTTTGTGTAGAACATGTTCCATTAATTTATATTCCTAATGCTTTTGACCCATTGAGTACATTTAACCCTGTTTTTAAACCCATATTAACTTTTGCCGATCCTCTTTCTTATGAGATGATTATTTTTGATAGGTGGGGACAAAAAGTTTTTGAAACTAATGATATTAATGAAGGCTGGAACGGAGCCTTTAACAACAAAGGTGAATTTCAAGCCGTTGGTGGTTACGTGTATTCCATTAAATTTAAATCGGCTCCGGGGAAAGATTTCGCCTATAGAGGTTTAGTGACACTTATTAGGTAGAAAGCTCACTACTTTAAACTTCTAAACACCTAAACTTTCTAAACTAATTTATTAATTTAGCCGCTAAAAGCATTGTTATCATAGAATTTCTAAAAGATATAGACACCCAATTATTTCTGTTCCTTAATGGAATGCATTCTCCTTTTTTTGATGTAGTTTTCGAATATTTTTCCGGTAAATTTTTTTGGATACCACTTTATGCTTTGCTGTTTGTTATTGCTATTTTAAAGCTTAAATGGAGAATAATTTATTTTACTTTAGCTGTAGTTGCGTTAATATTTTTAAGTGATAAAATATCTGTTTATTTATTTAAAGATGTTTTTATGAGGTATAGACCTTGTCATAATCTGGACATAACACATTTAGTACATTTAGTAGATGGATGTGGTGGAAAATATGGCTTTGTATCATCGCATGCTGCCAATACTTTTGCTTTAGCCACTTATTTAGGAGTTGTCTTAAAAAAGCATTTCCCAAAAATGTTATTATGGATGCTTGTTTGGGCGGCAGTAGTTTCTTACAGCAGAATTTATTTGGGAGTTCATTATCCTGCTGATATTGTTGTAGGAGGAATATTAGGAATAGGAATAGGATTGTTTGTGGCTTTTTCGCTAAAAAAATTGAATACCAAACTGAACCTTAAAATGGATATCTAATGGTACAAATAGGACTTTTATTTCTTGCCGGAGGGTTGGGTACACTTTGTCGCTATGGAATTTCCAAAGCAACACTTAGCATGGTGGCAACCAATTTTCCTTTGGGAACACTTATTTCCAATATTTTAAGTTGTATCATCTTAGCACTTACCTTAGTATATTTCAATGGTAAATTTTCTGATAACTCGTTAGCAAAGCTGGTTATCATTACGGGCTTTTGTGGCGGATTTAGTACTTTTTCTACTTTTAGTTATGAAACGGTAGAACTCTTAAAACAAGGAAATGTAATGTGGGCGATTGTCAATATTATTGTTAGTGTGTTGGTTGGCGTAGCACTTATCTATTTTTTGCTGATTAAAGATAAGGTTTAGGTAACTAATCTGTTGAGAAACTAAATAATCAACCTTTTTTTAATACCTTTGCCCCATGGAAACTACTCATCAACCTAATATCCAACAAGAACTACCAAATGCTACTTTAGTATTGGTTTTTGGGATTTTATCAATAGTGTTTTGCTTTTGTTACGGTTTTTTGGGATTAGTTTTCGGTATTCTATCTGTGGTATTGGCTTCAAAAGCTAATAAATTATATAAGAGTTCGCCTCAAAATTATACCATAGGTTCTTATAACAATGTAAAAGCAGGAAAAGTTTGTGGAATTATTGGCTTGTCATTGTCAGGCTTATTCTTCTTATTAATACTTGCTTATATTGCGTTTTTTGGCTTTGTATTTACATCAGTCCTTCCATGGTCTGAGATGATGCAGCAGCCGTATTAATTTTTCTAACTAATTAAAATTTTTGTGTTGTGGATTTAAGTGATAAATTTAAAGGAAGTTATAGCGTTAATCTTAGAATTTTAACCAAAAAATCTAAATTAGGTTTTGGTTACCAAGATATAAAAGAATTGCGTATTCAGGATTTGCTTATAGCTAATAAACACAAAGAATTAATTCGAATTTATTTTGGCTTAGATAAAATATCTTTTGTTGATGAAATCCTAGAAGAAATAGGAATTACAGAAGATATGAAAATTGAAAAACCCGGTAAAATTGTTGATACTGACGATAGAGAAGTGCTGATAAAAAAAGCCATGGAAAACGTTAAAGTACAACGCATAAAAGATAGAGAAGCCTTCAAAAAAATGATGGAAAAAGAATTGGACTTGAATTAAGGCTTAGTTCTTTAGAGTTTCATTATAGAAGAGATACTAATTTTTTCATTACAATATAAACTTTGAAAAAATACTTTTATTCAATACTTCTTTTATATTTAATTATCATATCAACATCATCAGAAATCATTTTTGTTTCTAGCTCTTTAGAAGTTAACTTAAGTATTTGAAAAACAGTTGATTCATCTTTTGTGTTGATAATAATCAAATCTGGATTTTTTATTTTCCAAGTTCCTTTATCAACTAGGTCATAAGTTTTGTCGACACTAATAATAGTCATATTAGGGTTGAATGTTAACTCATCATTATTTGTCGGAAAATTCTCTAAATCTTCCTTCCCATTTATCAAAATTTGTTTAACATACCAAGTTCCATATAATTTTTCAAATTCAATCTCATGCTGAGTAAATGTTCTATTAACATTTGTTTGCATACTTAAATATTGCATTTGATTTAAAATCAAAACTAGTGATATAGTTATAATTAGCTTCATCTTGTTTATTGAAATGTGCATGTAAACCTGCTCCAAATATAACAATTCCTTCTCATTTCACATCTAATTTTCCTTATGTAACAAAAGTAGCTGACTTTAGGGTTGGAGGCAAGGTACTTTTGCACCAACAAAAAAATTACTTAGACACATGAAGAGAAAAAAAATAGTAGCATTTACCTTAATTGGTTTGTTGGCAAGTACTACATTGGTAGCACAAAGCACTCAAAAAATTTCTTTACAAGAAATTGAAGCTAAGGTAATAGAAAATAACCACCAATTAAAAATTACCCAACAACAATTTATTGAGGCTCGTGCCGAATATCGCCAAACCAACTCGGTGTTGTTACCCAATTTAAGCATTTCGTATACCGGATTTAAAACCAATAACCCTGTTTATGCTTTTGGTGCAAAGTTAAATCAAGGCAATTTTACCATGCAAGATTTTGATATCAATAACCTGAATAATCCTGATGCTATTGAAAACTACACCACTACTTTTCAGGTGGAACAGCCTTTAATTAATGTAGATGGTATGTATTATCGTCAGGCAGCTAAAAGCAAAATGGACGCAATTGAATTGCAAAATGCTTTTAAACAAGATGCTTTGTTAATTGAAGTACAAAAAGCTTACATGCAATTACAAGTGGCAAACGAAGCAGTAAAAGTGTTAGAAAAAGCTAATACAACTGCACAAGAAACCAAAAAAGTAGTGACCAGCTTTTACGAGCAGCAAATCATTCAAGAAAGTGACTTATTGTTAGTTGAAATCCGTGTAAACGAAATTGAAAATCAGTTGGCACAAGCAAAAAGTGCAGTAAAAAATACCTCAGACTTTATTCATTACTTAATGGGAACCGGTTCTGACAATATTATTGAGCCTGCCGATGAATTGGAAGCAACAGTTGTGTTAGCTTCAACAAACACTTCTGTGGACGCACTTAAAAACCGTTCGGACATTAAAGCAATGGAGCTTTCAACCAATGCCTATAAAAAAATGAGCAACGCTTCTAAAATGGCTTTTGTCCCACGACTAAATGCTTTTGGAAATTATGAATTATTTGACGACCAAGTTTTTGGAACTAATGCCAATAGTTATTTTGTTGGAGCTCAACTTAAATGGGATTTGTTTCAAGGTGGAAAAAATGTAGGGAAATGGCAAAAAAATGCTGCTCAATATCAACAATCAAAATTGGAGTACGAACAGTATTTGGCAAAAAGTCAGGTAGAAATCAATCAAATGAATCGTTCATTAATTGATGCTCAAAACCAAATGGAATTAGCAAAAAAGTCGATGGAGCAAGCCGAAGAAGTGTTGAGAATAAAAACCAACCGATTTAACCAAGGCTTAGAAAAAACTTCCGATTTGCTAATGGCAGAAACACAGTTTTCCGAAAAGCAATTGGCTTACTATCAAAGCATTTTTCAATATAATTTGATGCAAGCTTATCTCAAGTTTTTAACTAAATAAAATCAGTCTAAAAATAAAACCATATATAAAAACCAACATACAATGAAAAAAAGAATATACACCTTATCTATAGCATTAGCATCCATCGCATTCATTAGCAGCTGTGGTGCAGAAAAAGAAGAAACAACCATTGCCGAAAAAAGCGTGTCGGTTCAAGTAGCAACACCTGTATTACAAACGGGTAATAGTTTAATGATTAGCGGAAAAGTAGAAGCGGTAAGTAATGCTACCTTAAGCACTCGTCAGATGGGTTTTGTAGATGAGATTCATGTAAATATTGGTGACAAAGTAAGTAAAGGACAACTATTGCTTTCCATCACTAACGAAGATTTAAGAGCTAAAAAAGCACAAGTAGAAGCCAATATTAGTGAAGCTTCGGCAGCATTAAAAAACGTTGAAACTAACTACAACCGTTTTAAAACATTATTTGAGCAAAAAAGCGTTTCGCAAAAAGAAATGGACGATATGACGATGCAGTATGAAATGACTAAATCGAAATTGAACGCTGCTCAGCAAATGAAAAATGAAATAGATGCACAGTTTGATTACGCCAATCTTAAAGCTCCTTTTGATGGAGTAATTACCAATAAGTTTATTAAAAAAGGAGATATGGCAAATCCGGGAATGCCGCTTATTGCGTTAGAAAATCCGAATCATTTTGAAGTAATAGCCAATGTTCCTGAATCGGAAATCGCAAATATTAAAACAGATAATGAAGTAAAAGTGCTAATTAAATCGATTAACAAAGAAGTAAAAGGCACTATTGCAGCCATCAGTAAATCTGCAAGCAATACAGGCGGACAGTTTCAAATACGAGTAAACTTAGAAGAAAATTTAGAAGGAATTTATTCTGGAATGTTTGCTACGCTAAAACTTACCACTAATAACGATAATCAATTAAGTGCTTTAATGGTAGATAAAAATGCCATCATCAAAAAAGGCGATTTAAAAGGTTTGTATGTAGTTAGTCAGCAAAATACCGCAGTGCTTCGTTGGGTAAGATTAGGCAGACAAGTGGGTGAAAATATTGAAGTGCTTTCTGGTGTTAGCAATGACGAACAGTACATTGTAGCACACCAAGGAAAAGTATTTAACGGAGCTAAAGTTTCTGTAAAATAATTCATTAAGTTAACTAATTATAAAGTACTTTTTAATTAAACCAAAGACAATGAAAGAAGGAATAGCAGGCAAAATCGCCAAACTTTTTATACAATCGAAACTTACTGTATTGCTCATGATTGTATTTATGGTAATAGGCGTTTATAGTTCGTTTTTAATACCAAGAGAGGAAGAACCTCAAATTGATGTGCCTATGGCAGATATCTTTGTGGGATATCCCGGAGCATCGCCAAAAGAAGTAGAATCACGAGTAGCTCAACCTTTAGAAAAAATCATTTCTAACATTAAAGGTGTGGAGTATGTTTATTCTACTTCTATGAATGAACAAGGAATGATTATCGTGCAGTTTTTTGTTGGTGAAGATATAGAACGATCTATTGTAAAACTATACAACGAAATCAATAAAAACATGGATAAACTCCCGGAAGGAGTAACCATGCCACTGATAAAAACCAGAGCTATAGACGATGTGCCAATGTTAGCATTAACGCTTTGGAGCGAAAATTACGATGATTTCCGTTTAAGGCAATTAGCCAATGAACTTACCAATGAAATTGAAAAGGTAAATGATGTTTCTATCACCAAAGTAATAGGAGGAAGAAGTAGACAATTGCGTGTAGTATTGGATAAAGATAAAATGGCCGAGTTAGGCTTGGATTTTTTAGCGGTAACTAAACAAATTCAAGTTGCTAACCAACAAATGTCTTCAGGAAAATTTAATAAAAACGATACTGAATTTTTAGTTTCTTCAGGAGCTTTCTTAAAAACAGTTCAGGATGTAGAGCAGTTGGTAGTTGGTATGCACAATAATTTTCCGGTGTATTTAAAACAAATTGCTACCATAGCGGACGGACCAGAAATACCTAATGCTTATGTAACTTTTGGTTATGGAAGTGCTACCGAGAAGAAAGAAGCTCATCCATCGGAATATGCTGCAGTAACCATTTCTGTTGCCAAAAGAAAAGGTGCTGATGCCATGAAAATTTCTAATGTGATTTTGGATAAAGTAGAGCATTTACAAAAAACATTAATTCCAGATGAGGTAAAAGTAGAAATTACCAGAAACTACGGAGAAACAGCCTCACACAAAGTATCGGAATTGTTATTGCACTTAATTGGAGCTATTGTAGCAGTAACTATTGTAGTGATGTTGGCAATGGGTTGGAGAGGCGGATTGGTAGTTTTCCTTTCAGTGCCTATTACTTTTGCACTTACTTTATTGAGTTACTATTTATTAGATTATACCTTAAATAGAATTACCTTATTCGCATTAGTATTTGTAACGGGTATTGTGGTAGATGATTCCATCATTATTGCCGAAAACATGCACCGACATTTTAAGATGAAACGTTTGCCTTTTGGTCAGGCTGCTATTTATGCGATAAATGAAGTAGGTAATCCCACCATTTTAGCCACCTTTACAGTAATTGCTTCGGTATTGCCAATGGCTTTTGTTAGCGGATTAATGGGGCCTTATATGAGTCCGATGCCTATTGGGGCTTCTATAGCCATGATTTTGTCACTTTTTGTAGCACTTACCATTACACCGTATTTGGGTTTTATTTTTTTACGAGAAAAAGAGAAAAGAACAGGAACGGAAGAAGAGAAAGCTCCTAAAAGAATGGAAGACACCTTTATTTACAAATTGTACGATAGGTTTGAGCGTCCGTTAATTGAAAACAGAACAAAACGCTTTTGGTTTTTAGGATTAACCGTATTCTTACTATTCGGTTCTATGGCAATGTTTTTTACCAAATCTGTAGCTGTAAAAATGTTGCCTTTCGATAACAAAAATGAATTTCAGGTGGTAATTGATATGCCCGAAGGAACAACTTTAGAAAGAACGTTGGCAGTAACACAAGAAATAGAGCAATATTTAGCTACTAGAAATGAAGTAGTGAACTATCAAGGTTATGTGGGAACTTCAGCACCCATTACTTTTAACGGATTGGTAAGGCATTATGATTTACGTGGAGGAAGTAATAATGCCGATATCCAAGTAAACTTAACAGATAAAACCGAAAGAAGCGAACAAAGTCATGACATTGCTAAATTACTTCGTCCGGATATTCAGCAAATAGCTAAAAAATATGGAGCCAATGTTAAATTGGTGGAAGTACCACCGGGACCTCCAGTACTTTCTACCATAGTAGCTGAAATTTATGGACCGGAATACGACCAACAAATTAAAGTGGCAAGTGAAGTAATGAACATCTTAAACAATACGCAAGATGTAGTAGATGTGGATTGGATGGTGGAAGATGATCAAACTAAATTTAGTTTTGAAGTAGATAAAGAAAAAGCCATGTTGTATGGAATTCCTACTCAGCAAATTACACATACATTAAATACAGTAATGAGCGAAAGAGAAATTTCTAGGTTGTATGATGAAAATGCTACTAAAGCTGTAGGAATTGTGTTGACACTTGATGAGAAAGAAAAATCTACGATAAGTGATATCCTTCAAATTCAAATCGCTAACCCAATGGGACAAACCTTTCCGTTGGCAGATTTAGTGAAAGTAAATAAAGAAATTCAGCCTAAAAGCATTTTTAGAAAAAATCAAAAAAGAGTAGTTTATGTATTAGCGGATATGGCAGGAGCATTAGAAAGTCCTGTGTATGCCATTTTAGGAATTGATGAAAAATTAAAACAAATTCCATTACCAGAAGGCTATGTGTTGAATGAGTTGTATATGAATCAACCAGAAAATGAAGATGATTTTACTGTGAAATGGGATGGTGAATGGCAAATTACCTTGGAAGTGTTTAGAGATTTAGGAATGGCATTTATGGGAGTAATTTTCATTATCTATATTCTAATTGTAGGATGGTTTCAAAACTTTAAAGCCCCGATGGTAATGATGGTAGCTATACCATTGTCATTAGTAGGAATTGTAGTAGGACATTGGATGCTAGGAGCATTTTTTACAGCAACATCTTTTATCGGAATGATAGCCCTGGCGGGAATTATGGTGCGGAACTCTGTACTGTTGATAGACTTTGTTAACTTACGAATAGAAGAAGGAATTCCTTTAAAACAAGCAGTTATTGAGGCCGGAGCTATTAGAACAACACCAATTTTGTTAACTGCAGGAACAGTGGTCATAGGAGCATTTGTTATCCTTTTCGATCCTATTTTCCAAGGATTAGCCATTTCGCTAATGGGAGGAACAATAGCTTCAACAGTGCTAACATTGTTAGTAGTGCCATTAGTGTATTACATGATAGAACGTAAAAATCATCCATCAGAAGAGAATAAAATAGAAGAAGAAGAAACAGATAATAATCAAGAACTAAACTTATAAACTTAATAATATGAAACTATTAATAGTAACCGCCATAGCAGCACATCAGCAAGAAGTGTTAAAGCTTTTTAAAGCCTCAGGAATTGAAGCTTTCAGCAGCTCAGAAATTGACGGATATAAAAACATATCGTCACTAATTGCAGCTCACAGTTGGTTTCCGAGCCAGCCAGGAGGAAATGAATCTTTATTGTTTTTCTCTTTCTCCGAAGAGGAAAAAGTAAATCAGTTGTTAGAAAAAGTGCAAACTTTTAATGCCAATACTGAGAATTTTAATCCGATAAGAGCTGCAGTTATTGCCATAGAAAAATTTATTTAAT
>DATCTM010000030.1:0-19427 GCA_036567945.1 Vicingaceae bacterium | reverse complement strand
TAGTGGCTAATGCTTCTGCTACTACTATTTGCGCAGGAGATTCTGTTATACTTACTGGTAGTGGAGGTAATTCTTATACATGGGATAATGGGGTTATCGATGGAGTAGCTTTTATCCCTAATATAACTACTACTTATACGGTAGTGGGTACCGATGCGAATGGGTGCCAAAATACTGATAACATTACTATTACCGTTACTAATTGTAATCAGCCTACAGCTTCTTTTACTGCTTCTGCTTTAACTATTTGCCAAGGTGATGGCATCACTTTTACTGATAATAGTACCGGTTCTTCTATTAGTAACTGGAACTGGACTTTTGGTGGTGGTTCGCCCAACTCGGCTAATACACAAGGACCTCATACTGTTGTTTTCAACTCTGCTGGTTCTTTTAATATTACACTACAAATTACCGATGCGAATGGTATTGATGATTCTACTATTACTATTACCATAAACCCAACTACTTCTTTTACACAAACATTCAACGAGTGTCAAGGGTTTTCTATAACAGTTGGTTCAAATACATATACTTCCACGGGAGTGTTTACTGATATATTGACAGGAAGTAACGGTTGTGATTCTACTGTTACAACAGATTTAACCATTAATACTGTTGATACTTCAACTTCAACTAATGCAAACACTATTACGGCTAATGCAACAAATGCCACTTTTAGATGGCTAGATTGCGATAACAACAATGCTGTAATTGTAGGTGAAACTAACCAAAGTTTTACTCCCACAACAAATGGTAATTATGCAGTAGAAGTAACTCAAAACAATTGTACAGATACATCTTCTTGTATAAACATTACTGGTGTTGGACTAGAAGAATTCAACAAAGTGATGGTTTCTATTTATCCTAATCCAACTTCCTCAGAAATTACAATAAATTTAAAAAATGTTTTATCAAGTAACATTGGTTATACGCTAACTACTTTAGAAGGAAAAATAATTAAACAAAATCATAGTGTAAGCAGCAATAATATTGAAATAGATATGAGTGAACAGCCTAAAGGAATTTATTTATTAAAAATAGAAACTGATATGTCTATTAATGTTAATAAAATAATAAAACTTTAAATTATAAAAATCATGAAAAAATTAGAATTCTTAATTAATAGGAGGCCGCCTTGACACAATTAACAACTCGTAAAATTTAAATAATTTAATTATTAACTTAAACTATATCAATATGAAAAAATTTAGTCTTTTTATTTCAATTATGCTTCTAGGAATGGGAGTTTTTGCCCAATGTACAGTAACAGTTGTTGGAAGTAATAATGTAAGTTGTAATGGAGTATGCGATGGCACAGTAACTCTTGCTACTACAGGAATACCTCCATATACTTATTCATGGTCTCCAGGTGGACAAACTGTACAAAATCCAAACAATCTTTGTGCAGGAACGCATACTGTTACTATGACAGATGCTAACAGTTGTGTTGCAACAACTACTGTAACTATTACAGAACCTGATGCGTTACAAGATTCTATTTATAAAACCAATGTATATGCATGTGACTCTTGTAACGGAACTGCAACAGCATATCCTTCAGGAGGTACTGCACCCTATACACACAATTGGTCTACTGTTCCTCCTCAAAACACTGCTAGTATTAGTAACCTTTGCCCTGGTGTGTATTATGACACTATAGTAGATTTTAATAATTGTCAGTTTATTGATTCTGTAACTATAATCCAACCTGCACCATTAACTCTATCTGTAAATGTCACAAATACATCTTCCTCTACTGCTTGTGATGGAGGTGCTACAGCCAACCCATCAGGAGGAGCTACACCTTATTCTTATAGTTGGTCTCCAGGTGGTGAAACCACAGCTTCTGTGATAGCCAAATGTCCTGGCGACACATTAATTGTTTGTGTAACAGACGCTGATGGGTGTTCAACATGTGATAGCAATGTAGTGATAAGCGGCCCTGTAGGTATTAGAGAGCAATCATTAATAGATTTAATTAATGTATATCCTAACCCTTCTACTGGGCAATTTACAATAATGTCTGACAAGGTAATTTCTGGTGCAAACTTATCAATTATAAACTTGCTTGGTGAAGAAGTTTACCAAACTATAATTAATAATACATCAGAAAATATTGATTTAACCAACCAACCAAATGGTATTTATTTTATAAATTTAAGTACGAGTATAGGTGTTGGGAAGTATAAAATAGTCATTCAAAAATAAAATAAAAATGGGCGAATTTTTTTATTAAAATTCGCCCATTACTTAAACCCAATATATAGCTATGTTTTTACTACAATTTATTTGGTATTACACTATTATAAATCGTAAATAATAATATTGCTTTTATAATTCTTGAGATTCTACTTGTTTACTAATAAATTCAAAAGGTAGGTTTACCATACAAGCAAAATCTTCTCCTACTTCCTTCATATCATCATCTTCAATAGAAAAGTGCCAAACGATTTTTACATTTACGCCTTGTTCTTTTATATCTTTTAACTTATATAATAAAAAAAGTATTCTTTTTGATGAAAAAACATTGAAATATTCTAAATCGAAAACAAAGTTAATTTCCTGACTATTATGGGCTTTTACCTCATCTAACCAATTTAATATTGGCTGATAAAAATGATCCACTTCTGTAACCACAGATTTTCCTTTTATTGAAAACACATTGTTCTCAATATCTAGAATTACTTCAGGTGAAGTAGTCGTTGCCGCCTTATATATTTTTTCTATTTTCCCCATTTAGAAACCCGAAAGTACAATTTTTTTATGTTTTCACAATATTTTTTTATACTTAATAGTCATATTTTTGGACTAAATGCTTGTATGAATAGATGAATTTTTTTATAAACTCTTCATTTCTCTTAATTTAGTTGCTTGTCTTCGAGATAATTCTATTTTCATTTTATTTTTAAGCGTAACCATTAACCCGCCATTAAACCAATTTTCTACGTTTTCTATCCAACTTAAATTTATAATGTGTTTTCTGTTAGCTCTAAAAAAGAAATCTTCATTTAACTTATCTCCCAAATTATTTAACGACTTTAGTATAAGTGGTTTATTGTTATCAAAATATACCCTTACATAATTTCCTTCGGACTCAAACAAAGGCACATCCTTAAGTTGAACAAACCAACATTTATCTCCATCTTTAACAAAAACCCTATCTTGAATACCTAATTTATTGTTACTAGTTAATAGTGAGTTGGTATCTTTTAGTTGGGTTTTAATTTTTTCTAAGGTTTCTTTAAGTCTTTCGGGTTGTATGGGTTTAAGTAAATAATCTAACGCATTTATCTCAAAAGCTTTTATTGCATATTCATCATAGGCAGTAACAAAAACTACTAGAGGGGCATATTCCAACTCTTCTAATAAACTAAATCCATCTTTGCCAGGCATCTGAATATCTAAAAAGACAAAATCGGGTTGAAGGGTATTAATTTTTTCACTAGCATCATCTACATTATTGCACTCGTCAATTATCTCCACTTCAGGAAAATCCTTTAAAAGATTAGTTAGCTCCTTTCTGGCTAATCGCTCATCATCTACAATAATAGTTTTCATATTTTTTATTAAGATGGGGTTAATAATGATTACTTCAAACCTACTATTTTTTTTTAGACCAACAAATAAAGTGTAAGAATAAAATATTTTACAGCCTTCATTTTCTATCAATTGAAAATAAAGTAATATGTTTGCCCTTTGAAATTTTAACCTAAAACAGCTCATTCATTTTGAAAGTAATAGAACATATTAATAAAGCCAAGAAAACACTTTTTTCTTTTGAAATTTTACCTCCATTAAAAGGAAAAGGCATTCAATCTATTTATGATAGTATTGACCCTTTAATAGAGTTTAATCCTTCATTTATTAATGTTACTTATCACCGAGAAGAGTTTATTTACAAAAAAAGAGAGAAGGGTTATTTAGAAAAAATTGCTATAAAAAAACGTCCCGGAACCGTGGGTATTTGTGCGGCAATTGTAAATAAATACAAAGTAGATGCTGTTCCTCATATTATTTGCGGAGGTTTTACTAAAGAGGAAACCGAAAATGCACTGATAGATTTAGACTTTTTAGGTATAGATAATGTATTGGCTTTAAGAGGCGATCCTATTAAAACCGAACCTGCTTTTGTTCCTGAAAAAGAAGGACATGAATATGCAGTTGATTTAGTAAAGCAAATTGTTGGCTTAAACAAAGGTGTGTATATGGATGAAGATTTGCAAAATGCTTCCCCAACTAATTTTTGCATTGGCGTTGCTGGTTACCCTGAAAAACATTTTGAATCGCCAAACATTAAGTCCGACTTAAAACACTTAAAACAAAAGGTAGATGCTGGTGCAGAATACATTGTTACACAACTGTTTTACGACACTGAAAAGTTTATTGATTTTGTAAATCTTTGTAGAAAAAATGATATTAATGTGCCAATAATACCAGGTATTAAACCCATTTCTAATAAAAAACAATTGATTTCTCTATCTAAATTTTTCCATATAGATTTACCGGATGATTTGGTTGATGCTACTGAAAAATGCAAAGACGATGAAGCGGTTAAGCAAGTTGGTATAGAATGGGCAATAGATCAATCTAAAAAATTAGTTGAGTTTGGTGTGCCTTGTATTCATTATTATACCATGGGCAAATCTGTTGCTGTAAAAGAAATTGCCAAAGCGATTTATTAATTTATCATTATTCCACCGTAACTGATTTTGCCAAATTCCTTGGCTGATCAACATTACAACCTCTCATTACTGCTATATGGTAAGAAAGTAACTGTAATGGAATTGACGTTAATAACGGACTAAATAAATCTTCTACTTCAGGAATTTCAATAACATGGTCTGCAATAGCTCTCACATCAACATCGCCTTCATTTACAATAGCTATTATTTTACCACTTCTTGCTTTTACTTCCTCAATGTTAGAAACTACTTTTTCGTAATTTCCTTTCTTAGTAGCAATAACTACCACAGGCATTTCTTCGTCAATTAAAGCAATTGGCCCATGTTTCATTTCTGCTGCAGGGTAACCTTCAGCATGGATGTAAGAAATTTCTTTAAGTTTTAAAGCTCCTTCTAATGCCACAGGGAAATTGTATCCTCTTCCTAGATATAAGAAGTTTCGGGCATCTTTAAATAAAGCTGAAATATGTTTAACTTGTTTGTCAGAAGAAAGTAAATGCTCCACTTTTTCAGGAATTGAACTTAGCTCGTGTAACAACGCTCTAAATTTAGATTCAGAAATAGTACCTTTTTTATGAGCAATTGAAAGTGCCATTAATGAAAGTACAGTTACCTGAGAAGTAAATGCTTTAGTGGAAGCTACTCCAATTTCCGGTCCGGCATGGGTATAAGAACCTGCATGAGTTTCTCTAGAAATGGATGACCCAACAACATTACAAATTCCAATAATGGTTGCTCCTTTTTCTTTAGCCAATTTAATAGCAGCAAGTGTATCGGCCGTTTCTCCAGATTGAGAAATGGCTATTACCACATCACTTTCTGAAATAATTGGATTTCTATATCTAAACTCTGATGCATATTCTACCTCAACAGGTATTCTAGTAAGGTCTTCCAATAAATACTCTCCAACCAATCCGGCATGCCAAGAAGTTCCACAAGCAACAATTATAATTCTGCTTGCATTCATCATTTTTTGCTCGTAATCTCTAATTCCTCCTAAAGAAACAATGCCTTTATCTAAATCTATTCTACCACGCATACTGTTACGAATAGATTGCGGTTGCTCATATATTTCTTTCAACATAAAATGCTCGTAACCACCTTTTTCAATGGCTTCTAATTGCATTTCTAGTTCCTGTATATAAGGTGTTTTTTCCTGATTTTTAATATTCTTTAATTGAATTCCCTCTCCCTTAGTAAGTACTGCAATTTCTTCATCTTCTAAATAAACTACATTTCGGGTGTATTCAACTATTGGCGTAGCATCTGAAGCAACATAAAATTCATTTCCTTCTCCTATTCCTATTACTAACGGGCTACTTTTTTTAGCCGCAATTAATGTATTAGGATTATTTTTATCAATAATTACAATAGCGTAAGCACCTATCACCTCTCCTAAAGCAATTCTAACCGCCTCTGCAAGTGGAACATTGGTTTTTTGCTGAACATCTTCTATAAGGTGAATCAATACCTCTGTATCTGTTTCACTTTTAAATTCATGTCCTCTTAATTTTAATCCTTGTTTTAACGAGGCATAGTTTTCTATAATCCCATTATGGATAATGGCTAACTTTTCATTGCCTGAATAATGAGGATGTGCATTAATATCGTTTGGTAAACCGTGAGTAGCCCAACGAGTATGTCCGATACCAATTGTACCATTAATATTTTTGTCAGCAACTAAGCTTTCTAGTTCTACAACTTTGCCTTGTTTCTTAAACAAATTAATTTCACCGTTATCTATAATAGCAACTCCTGAGCTATCGTATCCTCTGTATTCTAATCTTTTTAATCCTTTAATTAATATGGGATAAGCTTGTTTATCTCCTAAATATGCAACAATTCCACACATATTCTTATAATTTAGTATAAGTTATATTTAATTTTAATTTAGCTATTTGATTTTTATTAGTAGTAATTACCGATCTGTTTGCTGATATAGACTGACCTGTAGCAACTAAATACATTCCATTATTACTAGTAGTATTATAAATCATACTATGTAAATGTCTTGGTATATTAAACGTATATGTTTTTTCGGTTGTGTTTAAAGAACCACCAAAAAAATCAAGTCCTTCAAAAAAATCAGATAAAAATACCGATTGTCCGTTATTATCTATAGCAACTAAGGTAAGCATTGGTATGGTAGGATAAGTACCATCTGTTCCGCTTTCTATAGTTACAATTAACTCTGCTTTATTAATTACCACTTCACCATCTTTTATTATTTCTTTAATGTATGGCACTTCTAATTTTGTTTTCACACCAGCCATTGTTTGTACATAACTAACTGTTGAGTCTCCTCCACCAAGTAATTGAGCCTCTATATCAGTACCGGTATAATTATGGTCAAATCTGTTATATTTTGCACTTTCTGAGTTTATAATGAAATCATATTTCGATGTGTCGTTATAGTAGAGTGTTAATGTCGACAAAGATGAATTGGTATTGAAATAAGCAATTGCACCTTGTCCGGGACTTAAAGTTGTATTCTGAACAGAATCTGTTGTTGTTAAATAAAACCCTTTAAAGAACTGGGTAAAATTGGCATTATTTGCCAAATTTGAGGTTCCGGATTCTGCAAAAATTTTATTGCCAAAAGTATTACCTAAGTTTATTCTTAAGTGAGGAGCTACATTTCCACCTTCAAAAGCAACAAATACACTATCAGCTACTTTTGGAGAAAACGTAGTTGTGGTAATAGGTGTAACATCGTACGCCAATTTCTGATTAGAGTAATAACTATCGCTTGTACTCATTTGTTCAGTAATTTCATATACATTAACAGAAATTGCTGCGTTTGTATCTCCATAAACATTGTTATAAGCAAGCGTTAATACTGCAGAATCTAATACAGCTCCAACACCAAAATCTACATTTAACCCATTTAAAGTAGCTTGAGTATAAAAAGATGAAGCAGTTGGTCCAAAAACAGGGTCGTTATAAATCCCTAAAAGATTATATATTGACACATCAGTCCTAATAGAGTCTTCTTTTGCTAAAGAAGTCACTATAGTAAATGTGTCCGTTTTCATAATATTAGCGTTCCCGCTATCAAACTCAGGGACTAACTCACCATCTTTCTTACAAGAATAAAAAAAGAGAGCAATGCTCAGAAAAAAGAGAGCGGAAAGCAATGTTACTTTCCGCATAAATAAGACTTGAGATATTTTCATTTATCTACTTCTATGTTTTAGTTATTTGTTTAACTATTTTTTTATCCAATCAATACTTCACTACTTTCATATACCTCATCATAAAAATCTGAATAAGCATTAATGTATTCTTCTGGCGATTGGTAATCTAATTTCGGTCCATTAAATTCATCAAAAACTGCTTGTAAATCTTTATTTAGGCTCTCACTACCTTTTATAACAGCATCCGAACAGTTGATAGCAGCTTTATTTAAACCAACAAAACAAGTTTCTGAAAATTCTTTAACTCTATCTTTATCCATTCCTTCCATGTAAGCTTTTTTTATTAAATCTTTGTTTAACTTACCATCAAATTCATTATTGTATAAGGAATAAACCACTTTTGCATTTTCAAAAACGGGATCTTTACTGTAAGATGTTTTAATATAAAGCGGTACTAAACTGGTCATCCAGCCATGACAATGAACAATATCCGGCACCCAGCCTAATTTTTTAACTGTTTCTAATACTCCTCTTGCAAAAAATATTGCTCTTTCATCATTATCTTCAAATAGTTTACCTGATTTTGTATCATGCAACATGGCTTTTCTATCAAAAAAATCTTCGCTATCAATAAAATATACTTGTAACCTAGCTTGCTGAATAGAGCCTACTTTAATAATTAATGGATGATCATTATCATCAATGATAAGATTCATACCTGAAAGTCTTATTACTTCATGAAGCTGATTCCTTCTTTCATTAATACACCCAAATTTTGGCATAAATGTCCTAATTTCTTTACCTCTTTCTTGAATACCTTGTGGAAGATGTCTTCCAATATTCGCTAATTCGCTTTCTTCTAAATAAGGGGAAATTTCTTGTGAAATAAATAATACTTTTTTCTTTTTCATAGTAGATCTATTTATTAGTTATTTATTATTATGGTATCTAAATTCCTTTATATTTTTCACAGACATAGACATAAGAATATTGGAAAGCTTTTTCAGCCTTCAACAATAAAATTGACAAGTCTTAAAGTGTGTGATACGTATTGTAAGGTATTCAAATTAAATATATAAGTGTTAACACAAATAAACACAAATAAAAAACTATTATTCTTTTACAAAATTGTGTTTAATTGTACAAAGTTAAGAAATTTTACAACGTTTGTCAAATCATTTTTTCACTTAGGCTTATTTTAATGCCTATTTAGCTATTCATTTGGTAGTCTTAAACTTAAAATCATTACACTTTTTTTAGTGTTTTGTTTAACCTTTAAAAAAGTTGTTAGTTATTCGTGAGTAACTTGTTAATTTACTGATGCACAACACCTATTTTTTATCTTGAAAAAAGAAAAATAATCTTTTTAAATAGCCGTTTACTTCTCAACAATATTTGTATTTTTGAGCTATGGCAGCAGAGGAAAATAGAAAAAAGACAAAACAAAGAAATTTTGCATTAACGAATGTTGGTTCTCCCTTAGAACACGGCAAATTACCACCGCAAGCAGTAGATTTAGAAGAGGCTGTTTTGGGGGCATTAATGCTAGAAAGAGAGGCTGTAAATACTGCAATAGATATTCTTCAGCCAAAAAGTTTTTACAAAGAAAGTCATCAAAAAATATTTGCGGCTATACAATATTTGTTTGAGAAATCTCAAGCAGTTGACTTACTTACCGTAACCTCAGAACTTAAAAAAAGAGGTGAGTTAGATATTGTAGGAGGTGCTTATTATGTTACTCAATTAACCAACAGAGTTGCTTCAGCAGCAAACATAGAGTTTCATGCAAGGGTTATTGCTCAAAAGTATATTTTAAGAGAATTAATTAGAATTTCATCTGAAATTATCACTAATGCTTATGACGATACTACGGATGTTTTTAATTTATTAGACCAAGCAGAATCTTCTTTATTTTCTGTTGCAGAAGGTAATATTCGTAAAAGTTTTGAAAGCGTATCGGAATTAATTTCAGCAGCTTTAAAACAAATAGAAAATGCTAAAAATAAAGAATCAGGTGTAATCGGTGTTCCATCTGGATTTACAGCTTTAGATAGAGTAACTTCCGGCTGGCAACCTTCTGATTTGGTAATTATTGCTGCTCGTCCTGCAATGGGAAAAACCTCTTATGTGCTTTCATTAGCACGAAATGCAGCAGTTGACTATAAAATCCCTGTGGCATTTTTCTCTTTAGAAATGTCGTCACTTCAATTGGTTACTCGTTTAATCTCTGCCGAGTCCGAAATTTCATCAGAAAAACTAAGAAGTGGAAACTTAAGAAATGACGAAATTCAACAAATTCAATCTAGAATTACCGAATTAAGTGAAGCACCTATTTTTATTGATGACACTGCAGGTTTATCTGTTTTTGAATTGCGTGCAAAAGCAAGAAGACTAAAAGCCAAACATAACATTCAATTGCTAATTATAGATTACCTTCAATTAATGTCCGGAGGAAATGATAGTGCTAAAGGTGGTGGAAACAGAGAGCAAGAAATTAGTATGATTTCTCGTTCATTAAAAAGTATTGCCAAAGAACTAAGCATTCCTGTTTTAGCACTTTCGCAATTAAGTAGAGCTGTTGAAACCAGAGGAGGCAACAAGCGTCCACAATTATCAGATTTAAGAGAGTCGGGTTCTATTGAACAAGATGCCGATATGGTTCAATTTATTCATAGAGCTGCTTATTATGGAATTACTGAAGATGAGGATGGCAACCCAACGGACGGAAAAGCGACTATTATTATAGCAAAACACAGAAATGGTGCTGTTTGTGATGTTAACCTTAAATTCGTTAATGAATTGGCCAAATTCATGGATAATGATGAAAATTCTTTTGAACATGGAGATTTTCCTCAAAGTATGCAAGTAAATGTTAAAGGAGATGAATTTGATAGTGGAGCAACAATAGTAAAATCATCTAAAATGAACGATATAAATGATGATTTTGATGACTTCAATCCAAATTTGGATGACGCTCCTTTCTAAGTTTACAATCTTTTAACAGATTCCTATAGTTACTTTTATTAATTTTAAAAGTAAATTTGATTCATGAAAATTATTGCTCTCATATTATTTCTTTGTATAAGTATTGTTGCAAATGCTACACAATTGCTTATTCCTATGGATGATGCACAACGTAATCATTTAAAAGCATACGGAATTGCCTATTGGGTATTAGAAAACAACTTGGAAGTACAGTGGTTACTGAATTACAGAGGAGGAAGTTTTATGGTACAACATGTAAAAGCATTAGAGGAAGAACTACTAATTAGAGGTGTTTCTTTTGAAGTTATTGCTGATGTAAAAGCCAATGCTATCCTGCAAGAAATTGCTGACCCAGAAATAAATATGGATGCCGTAAAACTTGAAAAATCCCCAAAAATTGCTGTTTATTCTCCTAAAAATAAACAACCTTGGGATGATGCTGTAACACTAGTTTTAACCTATGCAGAAATTCCTTATGACGTTATTTATGATGAAGAAATTATAAACGGTAAGTTACCATTATACGATTGGCTCCATCTTCATCATGAAGATTTTACGGGACAATATGGAAAATTTTATTCTGCTTATAAAAATGCACCTTGGTATAGAGAACAAGTTAGGTACAACGAAGAAACAGCGGCAAAGCTTGGGTTTAGCAAAGTATCTCAATTAAAACTAGGGGTAGCAAAAAAAATAAAAGAATTTACCCTTGGTGGCGGCTTCCTATTTGCCATGTGTTCTGGAACAGATGCGTTGGACATTGCTTTATCTGCTGAAGGTTTAGACATTTGCGAATCTATGTTTGATGGTGATGGTACCACTCCAAACTACAGTGAGCAACTCGACTACAGTAAAACTTTTGCTTTTGAAGATTATACCCTAAAGACAAATCCGTATGAATACGAATTTTCTACCATTGATGCTACTGTACCTATTCACATAAATACCCCACAAAACTTAGATAATTTTACTTTGTTTGATTTTTCTGCAAAATGGGATATTGTTCCCACCATGCTTTGTCAAAACCATCAAAAAATTATTAAAGGATTTTATGGGCAAACCACCTCTTACAATAAGCAATATATTAAAAAAGATGTATTAGTTATGGGAGAAAACAAATCATTAAACATCGCTAGATATATACATGGAACAATGGGAAAAGGCACTTGGACTTTTTATAGCGGACATGACCCTGAAGACTATCAACACAAAGTTGGCGACCCTCCCACCGATTTAAATCTACATCCTAACTCACCTGGATACAGATTAATTTTAAATAATATTCTTTTCCCAGCTGCTAAAAAGAAAAAACAAAAAACTTAAATATCTTATCAACAAACTGATTGTTATATTTTTAAAAAAATATACGTGCTTTTGTGTAACTTTTAACATTTTCTGTCAGTTTAAGTAAGTAGTTCTTTGAATAAAAAGATTTTTAAAAATCATTCAAACACTAGTCATCAATATTGTTTCACCTAAAACTCTAAGACTATGAAAACACTTACTACTTACCTCGCCATTCTTGCTTTCTTGTTGATAAATTCAACAACCAACGCAAGTAATCCTAACTTACCTGAAGGGATAATTTATCAACTAGAAATTGATGCTAAGGACATTCAGAAAACAAATCAGCTCATTACAGAATATCAATACCTGAGCAAAATAACCATTCAACAAAAAGAATATTTTCAGTTTGGGAAATTCTTAACTTTTAACGAAGCTGATTCTGTTAAAAATGAATTACTTCAGTTGGATTGTAAAAACATTAGCATTATTGCTTTTAACAACCAAGAAGAAATATCTATTGCTGATGCCATTTCGCTTCAATATAAAAATCAAATAACTGATACCGAAGTTGCAAACAATAATAATCCCGAAAAAATTAGCAATATAGAAGTTGAATATTTACTGCAAGTACAACGTTCCGGTTTAGATCATTATTACGCTCTAGCAATTCCTATTAATTCTATAGAAATGGTTGACAAAATTTTAGAGACTATTGGTGATGAACAAATAATGGAAATTAGTGCCGACAACAAAATCTATTCTATCGGAAAATTTGAAACCCTAGAAGAAGTACTCCTTGCTAGAAAAAAATACATAGAAAGTAATATAGATAATGTTTTTCTAATGGCACAGATTACCGACCAACGTATACAAGATAATAATGCGAAAAACTTAGCTCTAACTATACAATCTGTAATTAACGGATTAGCCTCTAAATAAACTTAACCCCTTTTATTCCCAGTTTTTAACCAACAAAAAACCCGATAAATTTATCGGGTTTTTTGTTGTGGTTGCATTGTTATTACATCATACCTGGCATTCCTCCGCCCATGCCGCCCATAGGAGGCATTCCTGACTCTTCTTTTTCAGGTTCATCACTTATTACACATTCTGTAGTTAAAAGCAATGCCGCAATTGATGCTGCATTTTCTAATGCAATTCTTGTTACTTTAGTAGGGTCAATAATTCCTGCTTTATACATGTTGGTATATTCTTCCGTTCTTGCATTGTATCCAAAATCATCTTTACCTTCTCTAATTTTTTGAACTACAACAGCTCCTTCACCACCTGCATTAGAAATTATTTGTCTTAAAGGCTCTTCTAATGCTCTTCTAACGATAGCAATACCTGTATTTTCATCTTCATTTACACCTTTTAGGTTTTTTAATCCTTTTTCGGCTCTAATTAAAGCAACTCCACCACCAGGAACAATTCCTTCTTCTACGGCAGCTCTAGTAGCAGCAAGTGCATCATCCACTCTATCTTTTTTCTCTTTCATTTCTGCTTCAGTAGTTGCACCAACATAAAGTACAGCAACTCCACCAGCTAACTTAGCTAATCTTTCTTGTAGTTTTTCTTTATCGTAATCTGAAGTAGTTGTTTTAATTTGAGCTTTAATTTGCTCTACTCTTGCTTTAATATCAGCTTTTTTTCCAGCTCCGTTTACTATTGTTGTATTATCTTTATCAATAGTAATTTTTTCAGCTGTTCCAAGCATATCAAGCGTTGTGTTTTCTAATTTAAACCCTTGTTCTTCAGAAATTAAAGTACCACCTGTTAAAATAGCAATATCTTCTAACATTGCCTTTCTTCTATCACCAAATCCTGGAGCTTTAACAGTTGCAATTTTTAATCCTGCTCTAATTTTGTTCACTACTAATGTAGCTAAAGCTTCCCCCTCAACATCTTCTGCAATAATTAACAAAGGTTTTCCTGATTGAGCTACTGGCTCTAAAACAGGTAATAAATCCTTCATTCCTGTAATTTTCTTATCATAAATTAAAATGTATGGATTGTTCATTTCCACAATCATTTTTTCTGCATCAGTAACAAAGTAAGGAGATAAATAACCTCTGTCGAATTGCATACCTTCAACAACATCCACGTAAGTTTCAGTTCCTTTTGCTTCTTCAACAGTAATTACTCCTTCGGTTTTTACTTTTTCCATTGCCTGAGCAATTAAAGCACCAATAGTTTCATCGTTATTAGCAGAGACAGTAGCTACTTGACGGATTTTTTCATTATCATTACCTACTTTTTTAGAAATATTTTTAAGTTCTCCTACCACCGCAGAAACTGCTTTGTCAATACCTCTTTTTAAATCCATTGGGTTAGCACCTGCAGCAACATTTTTTAATCCTGTTGTAATAATAGATTGTGCTAAAATAGTAGCAGTTGTGGTTCCATCTCCTGCATCATCAGCAGTTTTGTTAGCTACTTCTTTTACCATTTGAGCTCCCATATTTTCAATAGGATCTTTTAATTCAATTTCTTTAGCAACAGTTACACCGTCTTTTGTTACATGTGGTGCACCAAATTTTTTATCAATAATAACATTTCTTCCTTTTGGACCTAATGTTACTTTTACTGCGTTGGCTAATTTATCAACACCAGCCTTTAAGCCATTTCTTGCTTCTAAATTAAATTTTATATCTTTTGCCATAACTCTATAATTTTTATTTTGTTAATTTAATTAATAATTAAACAATTGCGTAAATATCCGCTTCTTTCATAATAAGGTAATCATTGCCTTCAATAGTAATTTCTGTTCCGGCATATTTACCATATAAAACAACATCACCTTTTTTTACCGTCATAGGTTCATCTTTTTTTCCGTTACCTACGGCCAAAACTTTTCCTCTTTGAGGTTTTTCTTTAGCGGTGTCAGGAATGATAATTCCTCCGGCAGTTTTTTCTTCTGCTGGGGCAGGTTCAATAATTACTCTGTCTGCCAATGGTTTAATTTTTAATGACATAATTTTATAGTTTTTGGTTAATAATAATTTTTTTAATGTGATATGCACTTGTCATATTTTATGCCACGAGATTTTAAGCTATTATGGTATGACATAATTGCGCAAATAGCAGTTTTTAGTCTTAATTTTAATTTTATTTACCAAAAGCTACTGACATATTTTCATTTTTGAAAAATATCAAGTTCAGGTTTTAAGCTTTTTTAATACTTTTGTTTTATTATGACAATAAAAAATAAAGCATTTTTAGACCACTTACTAAGTTTTGTTTCTGAAAACAAACAAACTATATTTCAGGAAGTTATTTCAAACAGAACAAATCATTTTACCGTAGTTTTAGAAGATATTTTTCAGCCACATAATGCAAGTGCTATTTTAAGAAGTTGTGATGTTTTTGGTGTTCAAAACGTGCATATTATTGAAAATAAAAACGAATACAACATTAACCCAAAAGTGGTTATGGGAGCTTCAAAATGGCTAGACATTCATAAGCATAATGAATTAGAAAATAATACGCTAAGCTGCATCAATCAATTAAGAAAACAAGGCTATAAAATTTATGCTACCTCGCCACATGCAGACAGCTATTTGATTGAAAATATTCCTATTGAAAACAAATTTGCTTTATTCTTTGGTACCGAACAAAATGGGTTGTCTGATTTAGTATTAGACAATGCTGATGAACATGTAAAAATACCTATGTATGGATTTACAGAAAGTTTAAATATTTCTGTTTCAGGGGCAATTTGCATGTATGAAATTTCCAAACGACTTAAATCATCCGACATTAATTGGCAATTAACTAATCAAGAAAAAGTTGATTTGCTTATTGAATGGGCAAAAAAAGTGGTTAAAAGAAGTGAAGCGATAGAAAGTGAGTTCTATAAAAATCTAACGCTTTAATCTAACGTTATCGGTAAATTCAACTGGAATTTTTTTAGCAACGCCTTTCACTTTTCCTTTTACATATCCTTTTACATGAACAGGCACAGTAGGCTGACCAATCACACTTAATATTGTTGGAATTGCGTTTGTCTGCATTTCACTCATTGGAGTAAAGACCAAAGCTTCATACACTTCATTTGAGTTTTTTGGTAGTACAATTGTGTTGTCTAATTTAGCATTCCCTATTTTTTCACCTTTCACAAAAAGCTCCATATCAGCTTCTGTTATAGCTATTTTATAATTATTAGGGTTATGAATTTGCATATAGGCTACAAGCCTTATTTCCTTCATAGAAAAAACTCTAACAGCCACTTCTTTAACCTCTACAAGCTCAACTTCCTTATACTCCATACAACCGAATAGCGAAAAAATAGAAAGTAATATGATGATATTTTTCAACTTTCTCATTTATGTAATTTAGCAAATTGCTCAAAAAACAATGGTATGGTCTCTATTCCTTTAAAATAATTAAATACCCCATAATGCTCATTAGGAGAATGAATTGCATCAGAATCTAACCCAAAACCCATTAAAACAGATTTTAACCCAAGTACTTGTTCAAACAAAGCAACTATAGGAATACTTCCTCCACTTCTAACGGGTATTGGAACTTTTCCAAAAGTAACTTCCATAGCATTTTTAGCAGCTAAATATCCTGAAAAATCTATTGGAGTTACATAAGGAGTTCCACCATGATGTGGTGTAACCTTTACACTAACTGATGATGGTGCAATGCTTTTAAAATATTTAGTGAATAAATCAGAAATCTCATTCGAATCTTGATGTGGTACTAGTCTCATAGAAATTTTAGCATAAGCTTTTGAAGGCAAAACAGTTTTAGCACCCTCTCCAGTATATCCTCCCCAAATTCCATTTACATCTAGTGTTGGTCTAATAGAATTTCTTTCATTTGTGGTGTAACCTTCTTCTCCATCAACATCAGTTAATCCAATAGACTTTTTATACGCTTCTAAACTAAATGGCGCTTTTGCCATTTCAGCTCTTTCTTCTTCACTAATAATCTCTACTTTATCATAAAAGCCCGGTATGGTAATTTTATTCTTATCATCTTTCAACTTAGCAATCATTTCACAAAGAATATTTATTGGATTACCAACAGCTCCTCCATATAAACCTGAGTGTAAATCTCTATTTGGGCCTGTAACCTCAACTTCCATATAACTTAAGCCTCTAAGTCCAACTGTTATAGAGGGAATATCATTTGCAATAATACCTGTATCAGAAATTACAATAACATCTGCTTTAAGCTTTTCTTTATTTTCTTTAATGTACGTTTCTAAATTTTGTGACCCTATCTCTTCTTCTCCTTCAATCATAAACTTTACATTGCATGAAAGTGTGTTAGTCTTCATCATTGCTTCAAAAGCCTTTACATGCATGTACATTTGTCCTTTATCATCACAAGCTCCTCTAGCAAAAATAGCTCCCTCAGGGTGGTTTTCTGTTTTCTTAATTACAGGTTCAAAAGGTGGTGAAGTCCATAAATCAAGTGGGTCTGGTGGCTGAACATCATAATGACCATAAATTAAAACAGTAGGCAATTTAGCATCTATTATCTTTTCTCCATAAACAACAGGATGCCCTTTCGTTTCACAAATCTCAACATTATCTGCACCTGCTTCTACTAATCTTATTTTAACTTCTTCGGCAGTTTGGTAAGTTTCTTTGTTATATTTCGAATCAGCACTTATTGATGGAATCTTCAATAAATCTATTAATTCATCTAAAAATCGTTGCTTATTCTCTTGAATGTATTCATTTACTTTAGTGGCTGTTGACATATTTATTTCATTAAATTAGTAAAAAGCCAATATTACTAAAAATAGTGCTTTTATTTAAATGTAACAGCCCATTAGTTTGAACTAATGGGCTGTTAATTATCTTAAAAATTTGTATCTACATTAGATATTATTTTATTATTTAAGCAAGGTTACTTTTCCTATAAACTCATGCCACTCTCCAAAAAGATCTCTGGCTCTAACTTTATAAGGATATACATCTGTAACTCCTAGTTCTCCTTTGTATGAACCATCCCACTTAGAATCTAACTGGTACCCTTCATACACTAATACTCCCCACCTATCAAATACTAATGTTTCTAATTGGGTAATTCCATAGCCTTTTACAAAAAAGAAATCGTTTACATTGTCTCCATCCGGAGTAAAAGCATTTGGTATAAAAATAGCAAATGTCGGGTCTATTCTTACCATTTTTGATGCTGTGTCTCTACATCCATATATGTTTTCCATGAACAAGGTTACGTAATATGAACCTGAGTCAGCATAATGATGAACTGGATTTTGATCTGTTGATGATGCTCCATCTCCTAAATCCCATATCCATTGACTTGCTATAATCGAATTATCTATAAAGGTAATTTCACTTGCATAAATATCGGTTGGTTCAGGTCCATAAGTAAAACTTGCTGTAGGTATTGGATACGATGTAATCATATTGGTTATAGTATCCTTTATCACACAGCCTTTGTCAGAGGTAACTGTTAAGCTTATTCCGAATGTTGCAACAGATGTATTTGATAGGTTTTCAAAAGAAATTCCTGTTGGGTTTTGTTGGGTTGATGTCATGCCATTGCCAAAGTTCCAATTCCAAGATATGTTATTGCCAGGTGCATTAATCACTGAGTTATCTGTAAAATTAACTATTACCGGTGAACAGCCTGATAATGTATCTGCTGAAAAACTCACTTGTGGTAATGGGTTTATTGTCACTGTTTTAGTTGTTGAGTCTACACACCCATGATTTGTTGTTACTACTAATGTTACCTGAAACGGTCCATCTACAGGGTAAGTGTGTATCGGGTTTTGTGCATTTGAATTTGTACCGTCATCAAAATCCCATGCCCATGATACACTATTCCCAATATTTACTGTTGTTAAATCTTGAAATTGTGTTGGTGTATTCAAACAAACTTCTGTCGGAGTGAAATCTACAACAGGCAAAGACCATACATTTACTGTTTGTGTAATGGTATCTTTACAGTTCTGATCTGTAGTTACAATAAGGGTAACATTATATGCTCCATCACTACCATAGGTATATGTTGGACTTTGATTATTATTAATCGGTGATCCATCATCAAAATCCCAATCCCAATTGGTTATCGTTCCTGTTGATACTGTTGAATTATCTGTAAATACATTTGCATCTGTATAACATACGTCTGTAGGTGTATATGCTGCATTTGGCATTGGGTGTATGGTTATGGGGTTACTGACTGTGTCTGAACATCCTGCAGATGTGGTAACTATTAACTCAACAGTATAGGTTCCTGCTGTAGCATAGCTATTAGACGGATTTTGCTGGGTGTTGTCTGTATAATGGGATACTCCATTATAATCAAAATCCCAATCCCACTGGTTAATTGTCCCTCCATTGCC